>CAYWRR010000026.1:0-16538 GCA_964460425.1 uncultured Nitrososphaera sp. | reverse complement strand
CCTGTAAGGTACGCGATTACTAACGGGGTATGATATTTTTGTTGTCAGCATAAACATACTTTGGCCTGCTAATTGGTCTTAGAGTACCTCTGATTCTAATATTCTTTAATAGAGGGAACAGCCTCCTTCTCCTTTCATGTTCATCACCAGCTCCAGGGTCTATTGTAATTGGTAATGATTGAGGCGTAACTACTAGCGCATATGTACTTTGCTTCCTTTCGCCTTCTTGTTGTAACCGTCATAGCCAATCTCCTCCCGCCCCTTTTCTTTGCAGGTACCGTACTGCGCTGTCTACTGATAGATAGTCCACTTTTACCAATCCCATATGATAGTCATGTGAAACCAGCGAATCCAAAATTCTATTCCAAATACCTTTTTCACTCCATTTCTTATGTCGCTCCCAGACTGTCTTGTGGGAGCCGTATCTGGATGGCATACATATCCATCCACCTGTGCAGCCTGACATCAACACGTACAGTATGCCATTGACAGTCATCCTGTCATCGGCTCTGGGTCTACCAGTGTAAGCTGTAGGTGGAAGAGATGATCTGATGAAATCCCATTGCCTATCTGTCACAGCTCCTGAAACCTCATGGTTGTACAAGGGAAGAAGACCTGTAGCTAAAAACTGGGTGGTGAAATGGCATAGATTAACATATCAAATTACTTTTCAGATGAGTTCAGAATTCGTAATAGATATATAACATCTACAAATTGCATGAGTTGACATGGTCAAGACTGCTTCATCACCCCAACTTCTCAAGACGGGCAGCAGAGCACCGGAATTTACATTGAAAGGCGTAGACAGTATGATGCACTCACTACAGGATTATAAGAGCAAGGCAACACTTGTTGTGTTCATTTGCAATCACTGTCCCTATGTCAGGGCAAGGATTGGTGACATTGTCGCTTTGCAAAGCAGATTTAACACATCTGAACTTCAGGTTATTGGTATCAACAGTAACGATCCAAATTACAAAGACGAGGGCTTTGACAACATGCTCATATTTGCAAATGAGCACAAACTGAATTTTCCATACCTAATAGATGGAAGCCAAAATGTTGCGAGGGCATATGGTGCAGTATGCACTCCAGACCCATTCCTGTTTGATGCAGACCGCAGGCTGGTATTCCACGGCAGGATAAATGACGCACTTGAGCCAGAGGCTAAGCCTGCAATCCCGGTTATGGAGAATAACATTCGCAAGCTGCTAAGAGGAGAAAGAATAGAGAAGGATTTTGATCCTTCTATTGGCTGCTCAATAAAGTGGAAGAGTTGATTATATTTTATTCCAATAAACTTTTTTCTTCTTTTATGGCGTCCCTTGACGTGGGTAATGGTACTACTACCCTTCGATTGCGTCAATGACGTCCAGTTGCGGCCTTTTTCAGGTCGCTTATTGCTGTTATCTTCTTTCCTAGCTGACATTTTCCCTTCCCGCCATTTTAGTGATTAAGTCTGATATTTTCGTGAGAGAATCGTTTAGCTTGTCTACCTTGTCCTCAACGGACCTATACGGATGTCGAATGTTGTCAAGTGCTTCTGGCAGCTGCTGCTTAGTATCATCGCCCTTCTATTTTCCTACTTGCCAGTCATATTTCTATCAGAGGTTGCAATTCTCGGTCCAGACCAGTAGGGTACAATATATAGATAACACAAGATATTACTAGATACTATCCATTGGACTATTGGAATAGTATTGACATTTTTACTAGTTGGATTTTGTAATTCAATAAAATATCGGTGGCGAGGGGTCTACATTTAAAAAATGAGGCCTACGTATTATCTTATCTGCCACTATAGCCTGGGGCATTTCGATTTGTGTTGGAATTGATGTCTCCCGATATATCATCTATCGCCAGAGTAGACTGTTCAAACTCACTTGGTAATTCAATAGAAGTTGCATTCTCAGTTGTAATTGTGTATCTTAAAGCGTTTGTAGTAGTATCATAGACAGGATTGAATAACTCTATTATAGCAGTATTCAGCTGACCTGTTTGTATGTCTTTCACTACCAAGGCGGCATTAGGTGCGTCTGCTGCAAAACTGTCTTGAGCTTCAGTCCAGTTACCAACAAAGCTAGAAGTACTAACAGATTCTACTATTCTTTCTGGCCCGTCAGAGAATAATATCGTCTTGTCTGATACATTATTCAATTCAAGTGTATATGCTGTAGCATTAATTTCAGTGTTGAACCAGACTGCGCAGTTTGTATACTCAGGAACTTTACTCCAGGCATATTTCCATTAGCTGTCTAATTTGTATCTCCACCCGTCATTGTGGTATTTTCCGCTTCTTCTGCTTCCAATACGTCTACATTACCATCCATCGGGGCTAAGGGTTGTAGCTGCGCTGCTGTTCCCATGGCATTCAGAAGTCCTATCGTAATAAATATGACGGGCATTGCTATTACCATTGTCGCAAGCATTATTGGCGGAACTAAATAGAATCCTTTTTTGTTTGTCATTAATAACAAAAAATAGGCCGAGATTTATATATTCCATAAACTTGCCATTTTCTCTTTAGCTCCGTATGCAAATACATTACTTTTTCGTTCTGCATTTAGGAAGCTATTTTTCCCAACCTCGTTAGGAGCTCGGCGTGCCGAGTACGAAATAAGAGGCATACCTTGAACGCCGGAGTCTGCAACTCACTAGAGATAAACAAGATACGGAGACAATTTGGCAAAGGACTTACATTTAGCGCAATTCTTGCTCTAATTTTGAGTGGTTACACCTTTTGGTTTGCCTTGGTCTCACTCGGTAAATTCCTAGAATCTTGAATTTTTCGTACACATAAAAATGAGGCTATACCCATGACTGCTTCTCATGCTTTATCGAATCAAATAGCTGCCGCGCTAAGGTTTAAAATTCCTTTGAAAATCCTAGAAAGATTCTGGCTGCGAGACATTTTCGTAAGTATTTTTGTATTTTATTTAGACTTTAAATTTGGATTCTTGTTGGGCAGCCGCGCTAGCTGCATTGTATCGCAGCAAGGACTTGTGTAGCTAGATATCTTAGCAAAGTAATAAGATGACGAGGCTAGACGCTTAAAGCTGCAGCTTAAGGGGGGGGAAGTGTTAGGGAAATATTTTTCCAAACATGAGCAAGACTGCGACACAAATTGGCTTACACACCAGGCCGCGTAAGGCATGGGTCGGAACATTTTGACTGCCGCTGCTATTGCTTATCAAGTTATTAAATGGGTCAAAAAAAGAAGACAATTATGCCCAGAACCTCACTGAAACGAGGGAAAAACATCAACACGGGCATATATCCAGCTCTAGCTATGTTACGTCATGATGAAAAGATTCCCAGCTAAGCAGTCAAGACAATCAAAGCCTATAAATTGCGTACAAGACTCCTTTTCGTAATTAAATTTCTTCGTACACACAAAATACTGAGTACTTCCAAAGATTGCAACTTGTTTGCTCTCTGGTTTGGGATTTGACTCATAAGTATACGCTTAGATATAGTCAATGATTGTTGTGGCATGGTCCTTGACACTTTCTCTAGCAAATGTTTTCTTACGAAAACTTCCGGCCTGCAGTTATCTGGTCTAGTCTACGTTCGAAATTGGGGTCTTGTTCTTCTTGTACCGCCACCATCTCTAAACTCTGAAGAGGGTCATAGTACTAGATATAGTGTATTGTTAACTAACAATAGTAGAAGAATTAGCTAGTTAGCTAGCCGTACTGGTAAATTATCCCTTTTTCTCCCCTTGGGTGATGCCAATCCGTTTCCTTGGCACAGGTCCCACACTCGATGCATGCTTCATGCTGGAGCGTCACATCACCCCCTTCCATACTGTAACAGAATGTAGGACAAAGGGTTACCATCTTTTTCATGAATTCAGACTTCGGATTGAGCACCCTGATGTGTGAGACTCTATCGTCATCATATTTTAGCCGTGCGATGCGCTGGGCTATCGTAGGTAATGTAGGTTCATATGTTGCCTGAACTTGTCTGCCGGTCTTTTCTGCAAGTTCTATTGGTACCTGGACATAGGTGTCTTCTGATTCGACCAGCGGTAGCAGCTTGTCGTAGCCAAGGATGTTTGCAAAGCCTACAGCTAGCCCTCTTAGTGTACCACTTGACATTAACCTGAATACCATGCCGTAGCGTTGTCCGATGATATCCTTTGGCACATCCCTTGCAGCATCGAGGAATATCTTCAGGTAGTCCTTGTCTATCTCCTTCATATCTCGAGTGTAAGGGCTCTCTTCTATTGACCTGCTGTACGATTCGCCCATATACTGGGTAGAAAAGTTGTTTCTATCAATAGCTCTTGCGACTGCATTTGCAGCCCTTACTGCATCGTCTATACCGACATTGAGTCCTTCTATTCTAGGTCCGATAAAAACTCCCCTTCCGGCCGCATCACCTACAAAGAGGATATTCTTGTAGTACGGCTTTTTCATTGCGCAGCGCTTGCCATCTGGCACCAGCTTCGCTCCGTATTCAAGCTCAACATAATCAGTGACAAATTTTGTGTCGTATTTTGTAGCAAGTTCATTCTGCACATAATCAAGCCTTACTTTGATTTCCTCTTCCGATTTGTACTTACCGCTTTCAACCAACTTTTTCCTTACAGCACGCGAGTAGTAGCTATCACGAAGCTCATTCCACGTCTTTATTAATTTACTAACCGCAAACCGTGTCCTAAGCTGTTCCTCTTTTGGTAGGTCCTTGTCTATTTCCTCTTTGACTGCCACTTGATCTTTGATAAATTCTGCAACCAAAGAATTCTTTAGCAGAGCATTTACCAGCGTGTAAGGTTCTGATGGCCTGTCCATAAGCGAGTCGTAATGGTAGACTGCACCTACAGAAAGTGTATCGAGGTTTGTATACAAAAATCCGCCCCCAATGTGGTTGAGCGTGATGTCGCCGGCAAATAGATGAGCAGCGCCTTCATCCGGCCCAATTCCGAACCGCTGCTCAATTATCTCTTCTGGCAACTTGACTATGACCTTTACGCCTTGGTACAGCTGCTCTGGTGTGAATTTTGCCCTAGCACCAGTCATTTCTGCAACTTCTGAGTTGACGCCGTCTGCAGCAATTACTGCTTTTGCTTCAAAGGGCTCTAACTCATCAGTTTCAATTACTGTTCTTTCATCCTGCCAACTTAGCAAGCGAACATGCACACCTGACACTATGCCACCACCCTGCCGCTCTGCACTTTCGCTGGCCCGCTTGGCAAACCATCCATTTAGCTTATTGAGAAGAACAGAATAGCCAAAGTTCGCTTGATATTCATGTGCTGCAGTCAGGTCCATTGTAAACACCTTGTCACGAGAAGTAGCATGCAGCATGTACTGGGTTATCCTGCGCTCTACAGGTGTATCCTGCAGAAATTCTGGATAAATGTCTTCAACATTATATGTCTTGCCATGCTTGGGCCTTTTAGAATATAGTATGCCACCGGATATGTTCTTGCTACCGGCCTTCTTTCCTGCCTCAATCAATATTGCTTGTTTGTTCAAGTTTGACAGCTGTTTTAGGGCTGCAAGGCCAGCAGATCCGCCCCCAATTATTGCAACGTCATAGCGCTCCATATCACTTCTTTACCTCTACTGTTGGTCTCTGTTTTCTCATTTCTTCAAGCAAGAGCGGTATCACATCCTCCATCCTTCCCCTGATAAATATGTCACACTCATCCTTTATCGGTGAGTTTTCATCTGGATTAATCGCCACTACAAACCCAGACTCTTTCATCCCTGCAATGTGCTGCATGGCGCCACTTATTCCCACTGCAATATAGAGCAAGGGTGCTACCTTGCGGCCGCTAGTCCCTATGACCCTATCAGGTATCATGTAGGTAGAGCTTATTCCTTGGCTCACGGGAAACAGTCTTTTAGATATCGGGAGCGAAATGCCAACTTCAGCTTCAATCTCTTTTGCAAGGTCAGATACCAGTTTGATATTCTGCTCTGGCGAATCCTTGACTCCCTTGCCAAAACTTACGACAGCCTTGTGACTGTCAAAGTCGACTTCACTTTTCACTATTTTTCTATCAAGTATTCTTACCTGAAGGTCACTCTTGTCAAATTCTGGGACATAGTCTACTATTGCGCCGCGCCTTGATTTATCGGGCTCAATTGGGGCAAACACGCCGGGAATTATGCTGCATGCCTGCGGATGGTATTCACGCTCAATGGCTGGGTTATGGTTGTCAAGACAAAGAATAGTGGTCCAGAGGAAGCCAGAAAAGTCGGGCCTGTACATTTCAAGCGTTTTTTCATACTTCATTGCTTGTCCCTTTGTCTTATGTTCATGTTTTATTTCCAAGTCCTCGATAACAAGTTTGTTAATATCTGATGCAAGTCCTGATTCGAGCTCTGCCAGAACTGTAGATGATAGATGCCTCCCTATGCTGTCTGCGCCAAAAAACATGTAGCGTGGCTTTACAAATTCAGAAGTATCAGAAGAAAACTCTGCAGCCACCTCTCTGCTCTTCGCTATCTGGCTAATCACCTTGGTGTCGATAAGGTTCCTCCTGTATCGAAGTTCCGGGCTATCGGAGTAGATCACTGCGTCAGCGCCGTAAAAAATAAGTTCTTCACATAACTTGCGCACATTGTGTCCAAGGACAACTCCGACTACTTTCTCGTCAGAGGAATATTTCTTATTAAAGCCATCGATGAGGCGCCTAGCCTCACCCAGCATCTCAAGGCTGACAGGGACTGGTATGCCGTCTTCATGCTCTATGACAACATAGAGGTGCTGGTATTTTGATATCATTTGATCACCATGTCTCCAAGCACCTCATACATGTTAGCTGCAACCCTTGCAATCAGATCACGGTTTGTTCCATCTATAACTTCGGCCTTTCTGCTAGCCTTTGCCTTTGGTATGCGCTCGACTTTGTATACAATAGTTGGTGAGCCGGGCAACCCAACTAGTTTTGGATTGATACCTAACTGCTGTGTGTTTAAAACCTTGAGGAATTGCTTGTAGTTTTCCGCCCTTGATTTTGCTTCTTTCTGGTATTTTTCAAAAGCAAGCCTCTGTGATACAGTGTTAAAAAATGCCTTGTATGATGGATCTGTAGCTATGAAAACCGGAAGGGGCGCCTCTACCTCTTCAATGATATCATAAAACCCTTGAAGCGAGATCAGGCGTCTTGCCCTCACCAATCTACTCTGCAGATCAATATCATAATCTATGACATTGCCAAGGAAGGTGTAGCCCAGCTTCCAAGCGGTCTGGGGTCCTGTCTGACCAGTCTCGCCGTCGGACGCCCTGTGCCCAGAAAACACAATATCTACTTTACCTCCTTCCACCTTAGAGATGCCGGCCCTGAGAACTTCGGCAGTGGCAAGCGTGTCGGCACCTGCAAAGATCCTATCGCTATACAAATGAAGTTCGTCGGCATCGCAAAGCAGCTGCGCTTGCTGTAGAGCGCTCTCTGCAATAGGCGGGCCCATTGTTCCAACTGCAACATGCGCGCCATATTTGACCTTAGCGTAAAATGCCGCATTTGACGCTATAGCACTATGGGGTCCAAGAATGTTCTTTGTTTCTGCCCTATTGAGCGTGCCATCTGCGTTGTAGCTGACATTCCCTTCAGAGAAATCAGGTTCTAATTTCACAATAACTGCAACATTGAGGTCTTTTGTTGTCGTCGCCAATACCTATCACATCCTTTATCCCCTAAATTACTATCATTAAATTGTTTGTAAAGAAAGAAAGTTATGCGGTGACCAGCTTCTGCGTCGATAATGCTCTAAGCTCTTCGTAAGCAGCTCTAATACGTTGATAGAAGTGAGGCATTTTGGGCGGCAGCATAGTGTATGCAATGTAAAAGTCTTCTGCTTCCCGCATGTAGCGCCTTATCTTGTCATGTCCTGGAACGCGCCGTATAAATGACATGTTGTTGAGCCTATCTGCCAACTTGATTACCTTGACGTCATATTCTGCATCACGAAGGATGTCACAGTATTCTAAGAAGCGCTCCAGCTGGCGCTCTATATCGTCTGCTCCCGGATAATTTTCGAGGGGCTTGATCTTCAGTTCGCTTGCAATGTTGCGGATCCTGCTGCCAAACCTGTATGCAAGATAAGCTTCAAATCCATATGACTTGGATTCATACAGATTCAAGATTCTCTCATCGTCTTCCATGACATCATGCAGAATTGCGGTTACAATTTCTACGCTTGTGATATTGCGATTGACTGAGCGATAATGCCTCACGACATCCATCGTGACCGGCCACGTGTGGGTTTCAAGGAACGGCGAAGTGCCATCTTCACGCATTAGGTCAGAATGGACTTCTTCGGCGACCTCAACTGCCCCCTGAATATAATCATCCAGACGCACTTTGCCCTCATCTTGCAGAAAATCTAAGAACTCTGGCTTGGCTACTCGAGGAATGTCGAGTCTGCTGTCCATACCTCTACATAGCAGTGTAGTTGGACAAAAGATTTTCGTATTCTTTTTATCCTTTTAGGGGAAGGTTAAGTTTAACAAAGAGGCTGTTTACTATTTGGGCATTTGATATAGATAGTTGTTTGAAATGGGGAGCACATATTTGCTATACTCTATGTGTGCGTGTATGTGTGTGCCTGCGTGTCTCTTTCTCTCCTCTCTTTCTCTTCCTTTACAACGAATCAATTATTAATACTCGTTCTGCATCTGTTGCAAAAGAAATTTCTACAAGAACACTCCTTTTCTCTCTAAATGTCTGATCTAGTAAATTTATCCCTTAATTCATTGCTTTCTTGATAGAATTTTGATAGTAGCGTACTGATATCTCTCTGTATTAGAGCATATTGCCAGGACTACTGTATATCCTTCCCATGCCCCCATCTGCCGTACTAAGTGCGATTCTGTAAAATAGAATTTGCTATTAATACAAATGGGCAGACATACAGCCAGAGACATTATGAAAACATGCTTATACAATTAATCAGAGTAAGATAGAGCGAGGCATTAGCAATATAAGCCCGTTAGGAAAAATAGGTGTTCTAGCACCTTGCTTACCAGCTCTACAGTCTTTGCTCTGGCAAAAGATGCCTTTCCTCCTAGCGGAGACCAGCCTGAAGCAATAGAACAGCTTGTCAGAGGTGTGCGCAAAGGTGGATGTCAGACCCTCCTCGGCGTGACCGGTAGTGGCAAGACGTTTACAATTGCAAATGTCATTGCAAGCACAAACAAGAATACCCTTGTGATTTCTCATAACAAGACCCTTGCAGCACAGCTGTATGCCGAATTCAAAGAGTTCTTTCCAAAAAATAATGTAGGCTATTTCGTAAGCTTTTATGACTATTACCAGCCTGAAAGTTACATTCCTCAGACAGACACCTATATCGAAAAGGACACGGAGGTGAATGAAAAGATAGAGAAGATGAGGCTAGAAGCGACTGCGATGTTGATGTCTGGCGAACCCACAATAATTGTGTCTACGGTATCGTGCATATATTCACTTGGCTCTCCAAAAGAATGGGAGAAAAACGCAATTCCAGTAGCAAGAGGAATGACAATCGACCGCAAATTGCTAATTCACAATTTTATTGAAGCGCGTTATGAGCGAAATGATACATCACTTATGCCTGGCAACCTCCGGGTCAAGGGCGACACTATAGATATCATCCCTGGATATTCAGATGACATTATCCGGATCTCAATGTTTGGTGACGAGATTGAGCACATAAGCATACATGACCATATCACTATGAAAAAATTGCGCGACGTAAATGCAGTCAAGATATTTCCAGCCAAGCACTACATTACAGACGACAATTCTCGTAGTAGAGCTATTGCCTCAATCAAGCGCGAGTTGGAGAACTGGCTTCCAAATCTGCCCTCAGAACTTGAAAGGCAGAGGCTTATACAGCGCACAAAATACGATCTGGAGATGATAGAGGAGTTTGGCTATTGCTCTGGAATTGAGAATTACTCGCGTCACTTGGACGGCAGGGCACCAGGACAGCCGCCTTATTGCTTGCTTGACTTTTTTGGCGATGACTTTTTGTTAGTAATTGACGAGTCGCATGTTACATTACCACAGTTGCATGGCATGTATAATGGCGACTATACACGCAAGAAGATGTTAATCGACTATGGTTTTCGCCTGCCAAGTGCATACGACAACCGTCCACTGAAATTTGAAGAGTTTGAGAACTACCTCAAGAATGTGATCTTTGTATCAGCTACGCCTGGTCCCTATGAATTAAAGAGTAGTAGTTTGCAGGTAATCGAGCAGCTAGTCCGCCCTACCGGGCTTGTAGACCCCAAGGTTGGGATTCGGCCAACTAAACACCAGATGGAAGATTTGATAATAGAGATAAAGAACAGGGCAGAGAAGAACCAGCGGACGCTTGTCACTACAATGACAAAGAGGATGGCAGAAGACTTGGCAGAATTTCTTGCGAAAAACAAAGTGCGCGTGCGCTATCTCCATTCTGAGATTGAGGGTCTTGAGCGTACAGAACTCATAAGGCAGCTGCGCCTTGGCGAGTTTGATTCGCTAGTAGGCATCAATCTGCTAAGAGAAGGCCTTGACATCCCAGAAGTTTCCCTTGTTGCAATCCTTGATGCAGACAAGGAGGGATTCTTACGCAATACAACCAGCCTCATTCAGACATTTGGTAGAGCTGCAAGAAACCTTGACGGTGCTGTCATAATGTACTCAGATCATATTACCCAGTCAATGAAGCAAGCTCTTGAAGAAACTGAACGCAGACGCAAAAAACAACTGGAATATAACAAGAGAAATAGGATAATTCCAAAGACTATAGTTAAGCCAATACCAGAAAGTATTAAGGAAATTGCCAATGTCCAAGTAGAGACAAAGTCGATGGCAAGAGGGGACCTTTTCAAACTCGCTGTGGAGACAGAGGCCACTATGAAGAGGTTTGCTGAAGATCTAGAGTTTGAAAAGGCAATAATGTTTCGCGAGAAGCTGGATAAGATAAGAAAGGCTCTTGGCGAGCCGGCATTCTCAAAGGTGACATAATGCACAACAAGATAATAATTAAAGGAGCAAGACAGCACAATCTCAAGAATATCAACGTGGAAATACCAAAAAACAAGTTGGTAGTCCTCACAGGCCTATCTGGCTCTGGGAAATCTACGCTTGCATTTGATACGATATATGCAGAAGGTCAGAGACGTTATGTGGAATCACTATCGGCTTATGCAAGACAATTTTTGGAATTAATGGACAAACCCGATGTTGATTCAATTGACGGTTTGTCGCCAGCAATATCTATACAGCAAAAGACGACAAGCAAGAACCCACGCTCTACTGTTGGGACGGTAACGGAGATTTACGACTACCTGCGTCTCCTGTTTGCAAGAATAGGCGTACCTCATTGTCCTAAGTGTGGTAGAAAAATAGCCAGTCAGTCAGCTGACTCGATCACAGAAACTATAATGAAAACAGCAGAAGGTAAGAATGTTATGATCTTGGGCCCCGTCATACAGGCCAAGAAGGGAACATATGAAAAATTATTCGATCAGCTCAAGCAAGATGGCTTCTCTCGTATCAGGCTGGATGGAGAGCTAACAAGACTCGACGAGGAAGAAGAGGAAGAAGAAAAGTCCAATTATCCAAGGCTCGATAGACAAAAGAAGCATACGATTGAAGTGATCGTAGACAGGCTCAAACCCTGTCCAGAAGAAAAAAGCAGGCTCTTTGACTCGATACAATCTGCGCTGAAGGTAGGCGGAGGAGTTGTTATAGTTTCAGTTGACAATAGGGACACGATGTATTCTCAGAGGAATGCCTGTCCTCACTGCGGTATTTCGCTTGGAGACTTGGAGCCCCGAACCTTTTCATTCAACTCGCCATTTGGAGCATGCAGAGAATGCAATGGACTTGGCATCAAAATTGAATTTGATCCAGATTTGATAATACCAGACAAGTCAAAGAGCATAATAGAAGGAGCAATAAGGCCGTGGACTGGACACTTTGCAACATTTCGATCCGCGATGCTACGCGATGTAGGCAGAAGGTTTGGTTTTGACCTTGCGACTCCGATAGCCAAGATGAAGCCAGAACAAATTAAGGTAATACTCTATGGCAGCGACGAGAGCATCCACTACAAGTACCAGTCGCGCTATTCTGACAGCAGATGGGAATACCGTGGGTCCTTTGAGGGGGTCATACCAAACCTTGACCGCATTTACCGCGAAACCGAATCTGAGTCAAAGCGCGAAGACCTAATGCAATTCATGCGGGAGCGCCCTTGTGAGTTGTGCAATGGTAAGCGCTTGCGTGTCGAAGCCTTGGCAGTCAAGATACAGAACAGGTCTATAATGGATGTGTGTGACATGTCAATAGATGAGTGCTATCGCTTCTTCCAAACGCTAGAGCTTACAGAAACTGAGCGCTATATCGCAAGGACTATACTGAAGGAAATTATGTCAAGACTTGACTTTTTACTAAATGTGGGGCTTAACTATCTTACTCTCAACAGAATGACTGCCACACTTTCAGGCGGTGAATCACAAAGGATTAGGCTTGCGACCCAGATCGGATCAAACCTAACAGGTGTGCTCTATGTATTGGACGAGCCAACGATCGGCTTGCACCAGCGCGACAATATGCGTCTAATAGATACTCTCAAAAAACTTCGAGACCTAGATAACACTCTCATTGTTGTAGAACATGACGAGGAAGTTATACGGAGCTCTGACTGGATAATAGATATAGGCCAAGGTGCCGGTAGGCACGGAGGAGCTATTGTTGCAAGCGGCCCGCTTGAAGAGATTGTAAATAATCATAGCTCCATTACAGGGGCTTTTCTCAGAGGTGATCAGCTGGTTGTCCATCGACATGAACGTAGAAAGCCAAGCAAGTGGCTGACTGTTCACAATGCATGTGAGAATAACCTAAAGTCCATTGATGTCAGGTTTCCTCTGGGGTGCATGACAGCTGTCACTGGTGTTTCAGGCTCAGGCAAGTCTACACTCATAAACGATATATTGTTCAGGGCACTTGCCGCACATTTTTACGGTACAAAGGAAAGAGCAGGTAGGCATGATAGGATATCTGGCCTTGAGCATACAGATAAGGTGATAGGCATCGATCAATCTCCAATTGGCAGAACTCCAAGATCAAATGCTGCCACTTATGTCAATGCCTTTACACCGATACGAGAGCTATTCGCCAAGACATCTCAGGCAAGAGAGATGGGATACAAGGCTGGCAGATTCTCATTCAATGTCTCAGAGGGAAGGTGTGACTTGTGTGAAGGTGGCGGCTCAAAAAAGATAGAGATGCAATTCTTGCCCGATATCTACGTCACATGCGACGAATGCAAGGGTAGGCGCTATAATTCTGAAACTCTTGCAATTAAGTACAAGGGCAAAACTATTTCAGATGTACTTGACATGACTGTCGAAGAAGCACTAAAATTCTTCTATGTGATACCGACTATTACCAAAAAGCTCCAGACGCTAAGCGATGTAGGTCTTGGCTACCTGAGACTAGGTCAGCCTGCAACTACACTCTCCGGAGGTGAGGCTCAGAGGATCAAGCTTGCTGCAGAGCTGTCAAAGCGAGATACTGGTAAGACGGTCTATATTTTAGACGAGCCCACCACCGGCCTTCACTTTGCAGATGTAAGCAAGCTTCTAAATGTGCTAAAAAGACTGGTTGACCTTGGCAACACAGTCATAATCATCGAGCACAACCTTGATGTCATTATGTCAGCAGACTGGATAGTAGACCTTGGACCAGAAGGTGGCGCAGCAGGAGGGCGTATTGTTGTAGCCGGTACCCCTGAGGAGGTAAGCGAAAACATGAACAGTTATACTGGCAAGTATCTGAAGCCAAAGTTGTCAGTTAATAGTATGATATTGCAGAGGGCAAATCAATGAATTTCACTACTACTACTATTCTAAGAGAAAAGCGCATTCCAGAAGAACCTGGCGTCTACCTAATGAAGAATAGCGAAGGTGGGATAATCTACATTGGTAAGGCTAAGAACCTGCGAAAACGTATCATCTCTTATTTCAGTAGGCACGACCCCAAGTTAGGATGGAAGACCAGCAGGCTAGTTGCTAGGATAGCAGACATAGATTTTGTTGTTACTGATAATGAGATTGAGGCATTCCTTCTTGAGTCCAATCTTATCAAGCGTTACAGACCAGTCTTTAACATTGAGTTGAAGGATCAGCAACGCTATACTTATCTAAAAATAACAGATGAGGCATTTCCCCGTCTCCTTGTCGCAAGACGAAACAGAGCAGGAGAATTCACCGGACCAAAGGGTAGAATCTACGGGCCGTTTGTTCGGGGCAGTTCTAAATACTTGACAGTTGGACTCTTGCGAAAATTATTCAAGATAAGAGTATGCAATAGACTGCCCAAGACACCCTGTCTTCAGTACTTTATCAAGAATTGCGATGCACCATGCATAGCTAATGTAATGCAGGAGCAATATATGATGAATATCGTAGCATTACAAGACATACTTGAAGGTAAGAGCAGTATCGACAGGTTTGCTGAGGAAATGCAAGGTGAGATGAAGCGTGCATCCGATCTTGGCGAGTATGAAAGGGCAAAAGAGATCCGTGATACTCTGCACAGGCTAAACAATTTACGAATTAAACAAAAGATGGAAAAGGCTGTCAACCGCAACCATGATGAAGAATACGTTAGCATCTTAAAGGATACCAAAAAGGATATGGCCCATGTAATGGCATTACGCAGGACACGTGGTGTCATAAGCGATCGGAAAAAGTTTGAATTTGATCTAGTAGGAGATAACTCGCTTTCTTCATTTCTTTTACAATATTACTCTTCAGTCCCAGTAATCCCAAGGTTTGTCTATGTCAATGAAGACCTTGTGGACAAGCAGCTGTTAGAGATGTCACTTGAAAAAATATCCGGGCACAAGGTGAGCATCTTTAATGTCGAAAAGATACTGACAAAGGATAAGCGACAGCTTATGGATCTTCTCATTCGCAACCTTTCAATGTACATTGAAAGGGGATATGATCCAGCAGTGGTAGAGCTTAAAAATGACTTAAAGCTTACTTTTATGCCTGAAGTCATTGATTGCTTTGACGTGTCAAATCTTGGGATCTCAATTGCTGTTGGGTCATGTGTCCGATTTATCAATGGCAAGCCCAGCAAGAACTACTACAGGAGATTCAACATCACAACAGTAGTGGGACAGCAGAACGACTATGCAATGATCGGTGAGCTTGTTCGCCGGCGCTATTCGTCTGCAGGCGAAAAGATCCCCGATCTTATACTGATAGATGGTGGGCGCGGCCAGCTTGGATCTGCTATCATATCACTTAGAAGCTTGAGCATGTCAGGGGTTACTTGCATCAGTCTTGCGAAGGAAAACGAAGAAATCTATGTGGAGGGCTCCAAAGACCCAGTTATGCTACCGAAGCGTAATGCAGGCCTCAAAATGCTTCAGCATGCTCGAGACGAAGCCCATAGGTTCAGCCTTGCCTATAACATCAAGCTGAGAAAGTTGCGCTAATCATTTCTATGTAGATCTATCTATAATACTGTCGGGTAGGCGATAATTCTTCATCATGGACATAAATAAAAAAGAAGAAGAAGATTAGTTAACATTTTGTGTGTTGTATGTATGTGTATTTTTGTTTTTTGTCTTAACTGACTGTAGTCAGTAGTCTCTCTTCTTTCTTTTCAAAAGTTCCAATGTCTTTTGCCTTAGCTTTTGCGCTGACTGTCTCGTCCTCTCTCATTTCTTCGTATGTCCAGTCACACATGGTAATCGGTTATGCGCATTATAATAGATAAGAATATCATACTAAATACAATCTTTATCTAGGCGAATCTGCTGGCAACTAGTACTATAACAATTTATTATCTTTCGCTAGATTGGTTCGCTATACGTTACTACCTAGGACTAGATTATCCCATAATCTTATTTGCTTATATAACAAATGTTGATTGTATCTTATAATAATAAAAATAATAATAATTATCATATCTTTATTATTATAGGACTCTGGTGCTGTCTAGGAAGGAAGGCTATCCTACTTTATTTAACAACAAATCCTTTTCACGTCTTGTTATGATGTTGTACCTAGTGGGCTTTGGGAATTCGTCCTTGGCTGGCGGTTCTGGCAGTATGTGTTTCACATATCCAAGAGCATAGGCCCTTTCGACAAGCTTCTTTTCACCGTACCCAATCATACCTATTTTCTTGAATAACTTGCGAGTGGTATTATGCCGTCTTTCCTAGCTGTAAGTCTCTACCCCATGCAATCAAAATTTCATATTAAACTGAACTTATTAGGATAATTATTATGACATTATAAAACTGACTAGTCTGAAAATTCAAAAATTACGCGAATTTCTTATAAATTATGTATACTTTCATACATTAGAATGATCTTAACAAAAACAACAACTGCTCTGCTGGTGGCTATGAGCCTATTGGCGGCAGGCCCAGCAGTGGTAGCAGTGAAGGTGTTTGCGGACGACACCATAGTACAGGCTAGCGACCAAGAGACCGAGCAATCAAACTTCGGTCAGATAAATCAGGCAGGTGATGGTGATGGCGACCGGGTAGCTGGTATTAGTCAGGAAAATAACGCAG
>CAYWRR010000025.1:0-16720 GCA_964460425.1 uncultured Nitrososphaera sp. | reverse complement strand
GCAATAATATGATCTATTGTATGAACTTTAGCTTTAGTTTCTAGCCTTTAATCCTTACTATCTTGATTCTTTCAAGCTCTTTCAAGATCCTTCCAGTACTCGACATCCCTGCCTTGTACGTCTCCCTGCGGCATCCGGTCCTCTATCTCATCCTTTACTGCAGTTGTTTCAAAGGTTCATTATTTCCTGTATTCGATGGTATTCTACTAGACTACATATGGGTTATATAACCCAAAAGACACATCATCCTAAGTTTATAATAATTGAAAACTCCGATCTGCTCGTTTGATGCTAAGTCTGGTGTGCTTTGCATAAAGTGCGAAGCAAAACTAAAGTCAGGAAGTATAACACACGATGACGTTGAGGCTGCAACAAGGCTTATTGGTTTGGCAGATCGGGATCAGGAAATAAACAAGTTTACGCTTGTCCGGGGTACAAGAGTGCACGATGACTTTGTACTTGTGTTCCGTAGTTCTGATGTAAGCGTGCTGCGTGGTAATAAAGAGCTTGCTAGCAAGATTGAAAAACAAATGGGACAGAAGGTCTGGTTCGTTGAAACCGAGGCATCTGACAGAAGATTCATTGAAAGCCTATTTCATCCACTCAAGGTGTTGTCAGTCAACTTCTTTTGGCTTCCTGAAGCCAACAAGCTTACGAAGGTTGTAATTGCCTACGATGGCAAAAATGCCTCAGTTGATATAGAGAAAGTTCAAAAGATTGCAAAGGCTGTCAGGAATATTGAACTGCTAGTAGAGTTCAAGAATAATCAAAAGAGGATCTAAGAAAAAAATGGTCTTGAAAAATATTAAAAGAACTCATTATGCGTACCAAATTAACAGTACTCTGATTGGGCAGCAGGTAATAGTGGGAGGATGGATAGAGGATATCCGCGATATTGGTAAACTTGCTTTCGTAACGATCAGGGATGTTACAGGTCTATGCCAAGTCATTGTGACAGGTGAGAATCTGCAATCCGCCCTACAGGCCCCGAGGCAGAGCGCAGTGACTGTTACAGGGATCGCACAAAAGAGCAAAGCTCGAGACTTTCCTGTTGAACTGAAGGTGAGCGAATTTATAGTGCTCACAGAAGCGCTCCATCCACTCCCAATAGACCCTACTGGAAGGGTAGAATCTGCTATAGATAAGCGGCTTGATGCACGTGCACTTGATTTAAGGAATCCAAAGATAGCAGCCATTTTTAGGCTGCGTTCAGTAGGACTTAGGATCATAAGAGACGCACTTTCCTCACAGGGCTTTATTGAAGTCAATACTCCTAAAATAATAGGCAGCGCAAGTGAAGGAGGAGCAAATCTCTTTGGATTTGAGTACTTTGGTAATAGAAAGGCATACCTTGCACAAAGCCCGCAATTGTACAAGGAGCAATTGATGGTTGGCCTTGACAAGGTTTTTGAGATTGGACCGTACTTCCGTGCTGAAAACTCGCATACCGTAAGGCACCTATCAGAATTTACAAGCGTTGACATTGAAGCTGCATTCTTTGACTACGAAGATGTTATGGATATTTTAGAAAAGGTAGTAAGAAAAGTCGCTATCGACTTTCATGAAAGGTACAAGCCTGACCTCCACGTGGCTGGCGCGAACGAAATCTCAGTTGCAAGGATAGACAGATTGACTTATGAGCAATGCTTAGAGGAACTTGCTAAGGAAGGTGAAAAGCTGAAGTTTGGCGACGATCTTTCAGATTCAGCACTTAGAAAGCTTGGGAGCTTGCATCCCGGATTTTACTTCATCATGGATTGGCCTCTAAAGCTTAAGCCCTTTTACATACATGGAAAGGATGAAGACCTCAGACTTTCAAAGTCTTTTGACCTTCAGTACAATTACTTGGAGCTCGCATCAGGAGGGCGACGTTTGCATGAGCCTACAAAATTGCTGACCAGGCTTGCACAGCAGGGACTGAATCCCGCTGCGTTTCAGGACCATCTCAAAGCCTTCCACTGGGGCATGCCTCCACACTCCGGCTGGGGCCTTGGCTATGATCGGCTGATGATGGTCCTTACCGGAGAACAGAATGTACGCGAGGTAGTTCTGTACCCAAGGGACACTGAAAGGCTTACACCCTGACACCAATAATTCTTATACTAATTTCTTCTATGAGGCCATCGTCATCATATACAAAAGCCTTCATCTGGCTCTCGGTTGTTGAATAAATAACCCATATGACAGGATTTACCTCCATATATTCTATATCAGTACTGGACGGCCGCGGCTTTGCTGGATGCGAATGGAAAATCGCAATTACTTCCATCCCTTTGCTCTCAGCAAGGTTATATGCATATAGGAGTTCTGCAGGTTCGATGCTAAATGTGATCGGTGACTCATCACTATTTCGCAGTGGCAAAATTTTGACTACTTTATCATTACGACCTAGAAGGAACGCACAAGACTCATTTGGTAGTGCTTTTTTGGCAATTCCTACAAGCTGTCTAATCTGCGGCGCAGTAAGGGAGATAGTTTTCATTCAATTTGAAATGACCTTGCCAGTCATCCCCGGGTGAATTGTGCAATAATAGGGGTAGTCGCCAGCTTTATCAAAAACAAATCGAAAGTTGTCTCCAGCGCTCATTATTCCTGAGTCAAAGATTCCATCAGGTGTAGGTCTATTGTTTTCTACGATCCCCGATGTTATTGTATGCGGCTCAGTATCAGAGTTAACCCACGTTACCATGCTGCCAACAGTAGTCTCCACATTGTTAGGCTCATAAAATTGACCATTGGTTAGAACTGATGCTCCACCTATTATTGACACTGTAGTTACCGAGCCGCTTACCGGAGAAGTGCCTGAAAACGTTAGTGCTGCTGCCGTGGTAGTATTGTTGCCTGCTGCTGCATTGTTGTCTGACGTGCCGGACTGGTTGTTGACCGCTGCGCCTTGCGTCGTCGTTATATTTTCTGAGCTCTGAGAAGGACCGGCTTCTCCATCTAAAACTACCAGCGTTGCGACCATAAATGGATGAAGTGTACAATAGTATTCATATTCTGCAGGCGCAATGTCAGCAGAATTCAGCAGCCAAGCCTCGGCAGGGTTAATTAGGCTAGAGTCAAATACACCTTCCTGCCTGCTGGTTACGGTATGCGGTGTATTGTCTTGGTTTGTCCATTGGACTCCATCCCCTTGATTGATTGTAAGGGGATCTGGGTCGTAGTCAGGATTGCCCTGTGCAGAAGATCCAGGCAGTATTGTTGCGTTGACAGTGTTAGCAGGCGGAGTTGCTTGTTCTTGAGCAGCAGGCTGTTCCCCTGCCTCTTGTTCTTCTTCAAGAGCTGGTGGCCTAGGTGTCACAAGCCCAAACGCGTAAAACGTAGAACCACCTACAATGGCGGCACCGAGAAATATAATAGCCATAGCCTTAAGATGCTGACTGCCTCTGTATGACGCAACCGCAAGTACCGTGGCTGGAATCGAAATTATAAGCATGAGACCTATGTATGCGAAAATGCTTGGAACCTGCGTGCTTACCGTCACAGCCGCAGCAAAACCAAAAGTGACCAAGAAGCCCAGCGTGACAAATGTAGCAGATTTCGCTCTACCTGAGGTCGGAAAGCCATCCTTGAACAGCCCCGAGGCGAGGAAAATCATGCCGATGAACATTGTCAAAAGGGTAACGGCATGCATCCCATCAATAAACGTCTTGGCAATGCCTGAAAGAGAAATTCCAACACCTACAATCCCTATTGAGGTAAGACCAATACCGGGTGTTAAAAGATCCCAGTCAGTCATGTTGTTGTACGCTTATTAGGATCTGATTGGCATACTTAATCGTTTCCTGGCTACTTAGATACCAGCTAAAATCTTTGCTGCTATGCATCTTCTACTCGTAAGACGCACCGTAACTGAACTGGTTTGAGCAATTAGAGCTATAGATATGATTTCGCACCATCGGACAGGAATATGAGTGAATAGGAGGACAAGGAGGATGAGTGAAGACTCCTATACGATTAAATAGGCCCTACGAAATGCAATGATCCTCCCTTACAGAAATAAAGGCAGTACTAGTATCACAATGTCTCTCGATAGTCCTAGACGTTTTGTCTAGTGCTTTAAAACAAACAGACCCTGCAGATCTAGAGTTTTTGATATCAAGTCTTAAGAGTCCATGCAATACGCCAAAGAATGGTGCCTTTAGCAGACCATTCCGACATAAGCTAGAGCGATACAGCCGGATGCCTGACTTAACACCGTGACTCTGCTGGATATGCTCTAGAACATTCATCAGATTAGTCAATATTGTGACTTTCAGCATGCACGCAACAAGATAGCGAAGATCTATGTGCTTGCTGAATCTCATGCCATAGACAAGAGAGATATGAAATGCTTATGCGGCTTATCAGACAGTGAATATGCATTATTAAAGCGAAAGATGATGAGGTTTTTAAACTACGGCTGGCCGAATTGAAGCATTTCATATATTGAATAGTGAGAGAACGAATAAATTAAATGCCAGCAAGGATAGAAGTCCGATCGAGTTAAGCGCGTGGCCGTACTTGACTACTTAGAAGTTTCAAAACCAAGAATCGTGGTTGTCCTTGTAGTAACGGCTATTGCTTCACTTTTAGCGGCTACCAGGTTTGATTCTACCCCTGCTATTGCATGGGATGTCAGTGCTTGGCAGATAGGCTTTCTTACTCTTGCGGGTGCTCTAGCTTCAATGGGAGCCAGTGCTCTTAATCACTATTATGATAGAGATGTTGACAGGATAATGCAGCGGACCGCAAAGCGACCAATACCTGATGGGAGGATTTCTGCAAAGAGTGTGTTTGCATATGGATCTACGCTATGCATATTTTCGATTGTCATTGCATTTTTTACCCTTAATCCAGTTGCCACTGGAATGATTGCTATTGGGATCCTCTTTTATGTCGTGATATACACAGCTTGGCTGAAACGCAGCAACGCCTCAAATATCGTCATTGGGGGTTTTGCGGGAAGCGCCGCTTCTATGGCGGGCTGGGCGACCGCAACCGGATCGATTGATCTATTGGGCTTCTTGATAGGATGGCTCGTTTTCATGTGGACGCCTCCTCACTTTTGGTGTCTTGCAATAAGGGCAAGGGAAGAGTATGCGAGCGTACACATTCCTATGCTACCTGTGCTGATTGGAAATCAGAAGACAGCAAGCTATATCATGATTAATACCGCAATCCTGTTGCCGTATTCGTTAGCTCTTGCATTTTTTGGACTTGGCCTGCTATACACTGTAGTTGCAGCAGTCTCGGGATCGTTAATGCTAGCCTATCACTACAAGTTGACAAAGAACCCGACGCCAGAATTTGCATGGAAAGCATACAAGGTCACGGCACCGTATCTTGTAGTGATATTTGTCGCGCTAGCACTCGATGCCTTATTTTACTATCCATTAATGCCACTGTTTTATACTAACGTCCTTCTTCCTGTTATCAGTTAAGAACGAATCTCGGAATCTGATACTAGCTCGATTCTGCGCTTGTCCTTAGTTACCCAGGAAACCCTCACAAGGCCGTATATTTCTAGGTCCATCAGGGTCTTATTAAAGTCAGAATCCGCAAGTGTGAGACCATCCTTTTGGAGAGCGTTGATAAGATCACTATCCGTCATAGTGCCTGCTTGGCGGATCTTCTCATATACAAGATTTCGAACTGGATATTTCATTATTTTCTTTAATCCCTGAAGCTGCTAACACATGCGAGATCAAAATACATGCACTAAGATAGATAAGTATTTCGGCTGTCACAGTGGCTCTGTTAACTTAATGGATGTATGGCTGATTGTGAAATTACAATAGACAAAAGTCAACAATCCTTTTCTACCAACAAAACCTTTAGAACATCATCAATTACTCGTCAATAGCAATGATTACTCATCAATAGCAATGAACAAAAAAATTATACTCAAATTGACGCTTGATCAGCCAGCAAATGGAATTGTCATACATTAGGATTATGGAGATATGATATGATAAACGCCTTAAGGCAAAAGCACTGGTCTTAAGTTCACAGAGCCATCACAGTCGACATCAACAAGAACTAAAATACCTAAAAGACTATCGAGTGGTCATGAGCCTAAGCGTAGCGTTATAACAGCGGCAGCAATCGCTCCTAAAATCCATAGCATCATCAAAGAATCGCTTTTGAGATAGAAAAGACCGCAGCAAGGAATTGTTTCTTATTTTCCTCATCTCTGACAACATTTCTTGTGAGCCATATCGAAGCTAACAAAACCGCTGCAATTATCCTTTTGGTTTGATCCCAAACCTCAAAGATAGATGATACCTTGACAGATAGAGGCAACTAAAGAGCCTCAGAGGAGCCTATTCATAACGATACATAGGTATTATGATTAACCGTAAAAGGTCCTATCAATAGGCTTAGGTATGGCATATGTAACATTTTTCTTAATTGATTCGTACCAGTCCTCGACATCCTTTGTTATTGATGGGCGTACGAGCTTTAACGCGTTGGCAAAGTTTGCACTTGTGATGACATCAGACCTGTTCTGGAGAGCTAGGACACCAGCTTCTCTACAAAGGGCAACCAAGTCTGCTCCACTAAAGTTCTTTGTAGACTGAGTTATTACTTCCAAGTCTATGTCGGCTGCAAGAGGCATAGCCCGCGAGGTTATCCTCAGTATCTCAAGTCTTGCCTTCTCATCAGGGGGTCCCACATAGACTATCTGGTCAAGTCTGCCTGGCCGCAATAACGAGGTATCGATTAGATCTGGCCTGTTTGTAATGCCAACTACTATCACTCCAGCACTTCCTGCATCATCCATTTCCGTCAGTATCTGACTGAGAACCCGCTCATTCCCTAAGCCATCTTCTTCTTGCGCCCTTGGCCTTGCAAGAGAATCGAGCTCATCAAACACAACTATACAAGGTGATGAAGCCTTGGCCTTTCTAAAGATTTCCCGTATGGCCTTCTCGGACTCGCCGACCCACTTGCTGAGCACTTCAGGTCCCCTCACGACGATAGTGTTGGCATTGCTCTCTGTGGCTAATGCCTTAGCAAGGACGCTTTTGCCTGTGCCGGGCGGACCATAGAGCAATACTCCTCTTGAGGGCCTAATGCCCATCTTGGCAAACTTGTCTGGTTCTTTGATTCCTGTTATAAGGTTGTCGTGTAGGCTCCTCTTTGCTTCATACAAGCCGCCAACATCCTCCCATTTGACGCCTGCTGCTTCTACATAAAATTCCCTCATTGCCGTAGGGATGATTTCTTTCATCCCTTCTCTAAAGTCGCGATCAGTGATCATCATGCTCTCAAGGATCTCTGGTGAGATCCTCTCACCCTCTAGTTCGATCTCAGGCAGACAACGCCTTAAGGCTTTCATAGCGGCTTCTCTGCAAAGTGCCTTAATGTCTGCACCGGTGTATCCATGAAGTCTAGCTGCAAGTTCTTGCAAGTTAATATCTTCTGAGAGTGGCATGCCACGCGTGTGAATCTGCAGTATCTCAAGCCTACCCTCTACGTTTGGCACACCTATTTCGATTTCCCTATCAAACCTGCCTGGACGCCTTAGTGCTGGATCCAAGCTTTCTGACCTATTAGTGGCACCAAGTACAATAACTTGGCCACGTTCGGACATGCCGTCCATCAAAGCTAGCAGCTGTGCTACCACGCGTTTTTCAACATCACCAAATGCCTCTTCTCTTTTTGGAGCAATAGCGTCAATTTCATCTATGAATATTATACTGGGGGCAGATTCTCGACCCTCCTTGAAAATGTCTCGTAATCTTGCCTCCGTTTCGCCATAATATTTGTTCATAATTTCCGGGCCATTGATTATGAAAAAGTTCGCCTCAGACTCTGAGGCCAATGCCTTTGCTATAAGTGTCTTGCCGCAACCTGGAGATCCGTACATTAAGATACCACTATGAGGCTCTATCCCTAGCCTTGCAAATACTTCAGGATGGCGCATAGGAAGCTCGACTATTTCTCGCAATCTTTTTATTTGTTCTTTCATTCCACCTATCTCTTCGTATGTGACGCGTGGCTTTCTATCACTTGTGATATCAGCCACTATAGTGAGTCTTGTTGATTGCTCTATTCTAGAAATGACCTTCGGTATTACTCTTTGAATATTGAAGTCCATTTGGTTGCCCAAGATGACCACTGAAATTTCGTCACCCTCACTGATGGGATAGCCTTTGAGCCTGTGCTTGACAAAATCACAAAATTCCTTGTCGACTGTGATATTGCTATTGCCTAGCGGCATCAAGGTGACGGTCTTTGCTTGCCTGGAACCTATCTTTTTGACATTTAAAAGATCGTTGAGTCCTGCACCTGCATTCTTCCTTGTCTGGCCGTCTATCCTGATAATGTCTGTTTCCATTTCTTCTTCATCCGCCGGCCATGCAGTTACTGCCGTTGTGCGCTTCCCCAAGATCTCGACGACTTCTCCAGCCTGTATTCCGAGATACTCCATATGGCGTGGATCCATTCTAGCTCGTCTCTTGCCTACATCGCGATGCTTTGCTTCCGCTACTCTAAGCTGGATGGACGACGATTCGTCACTTCCAGCGCGCATTTTTTTCAACCCTCATGAGCCTCCGCTATTGGTAGTAATATTATATATTACTTCATTCTTACTGACTGCCTGCTGATGTTCATTACCTCTATCTCGCCTACACCTTGGACACTTTTGATAGATTCTTCAAGCTTGTCCATTTGTCCCTCAGCATCATCTAACAAAAAGTCGCCCACAATTGCTTTCAGCCCAAAGGCAATTGGCTCCATTGAGCTGCTTTTGATCTCCATCCCTCGTGGCACAGATTTCTTTATCGACTCGATAACACTTTCTAGGTTGGACTCAGCCTCAGCTGGAAGTATTTTTATCCTGACTACTAATCGTACCATGGCTATGGACCCTCAAAACCGCAGCCTATGCATTTATAGGGTCTTGCGAATTCACGGCAGCTCTCGCATCGCCACATCAGAACATATCCACAATTTGCACAATAATACTTAACGCACTCATCATTAGGCATAATTGGCCTTGCACATGAACTGCAGACTGGCAATTGCAATGGCTTTGACATCAGCGGAGCTTCTTCGTAGTAAGGGAATTTATATCTTCCTTAGCTCTCCGTGATCAAGCGTCTTATTTCGTTACCGAGGAGAACTTTGGCGATTCTGGCAGCGCCTTTTGTTCCCAAGATCTTAGCAATTGCAGTAGAATGAAAGTCAAAGTCGCCCTTAATAGACGCCTCTTGAACAAGCTCTGTTGGTATCGCAGAAATCAAGTCGTCTATAGCCTTGTTGTCCATACGCTCTAGTAGCCTGCGTGCAAGTAACATCTTATCAAATTCGGACTTGAACATCGACAACCAATTAGTTTCGTACTGCTTTAGCAGCAGCCATTGCTTCTGCCTATCATCATTATTTTTGTCTTCTGCTGCTTCTACCAGAGCCCGCCCTGCCATCACGCCCCCCATGCCGCAGGTATAAATACCTCCAGCAGTTGTGGGCTTGCTCTGGCCTGCTGCGTCGCCCACTATTATCGTCCTGTCAAATACAAAACTTCGTAATGGCCCACTAATCCATATGGGTGCGTAAACTTTGCGCACTACAGAGTACTTTCCTTTGCCATCAATGTAACTCTGTAGCGCGTTTGCAGCATTAATCCCCCTACCTGCAACACCTACTTTGCCTCTTCCTTGACCAGTAGGGATTATCCATGCAAAAAAACCTGGATATTGCTGGCTATTAAATGTGACCTCAATGGTGTTGGACTCTATCCATGAAGCATAAATTTCATACTGAGCTGAGTGAAGAACGCCATCTCTGTTTGTGCTAATTATTGATGCTATACCTCTTGCGTCTACAAAAAAGTTGCATGAAAGGTCCCCTTCAGAGGTCTTGACTACATATTTAGGACCATTTTTTCCAAAGGATCGCATTGAGCATTTTACTCTTATCTCAGCACCTTTCTTTTGCGCCTGAAAGGCGATCTGTTTGTCGAATGCGCGCCTGTCTAGCACGATGACCTTCTGTCTTTCTGCTCTGATTTCAAAACAGCTTGAAGGAGAATAGATCTTGGCATGCGTCACTCTATTGTTCTCTATTGTGTCGATATCTGGCACGATGCCCAGATTCTGTATTCCAGAAATGCTTACAAGCCCACCGCAATGCTCCGGAGTGCCGATTTCTGCGTCTTCCTCAAGTACTGCAACAGAAAGACCTCCAGCAGCAATTTCACGGGCAGCAAGGAGCCCGGCGATGCTTCCTCCTGCGATCACTACGTCATAACCAGGCATCTTGCAAATGACTAGTAATGTATTTTTCAGTCTGTTAATTAAACTATGGGCAAGCAAGTATCAGATATGGACTTTAAGCAGGTAATTATTGTCAGGCGTGACGTCAACATGGGTACCGGTAAGATAGCCGCACAGGTTGCCCATGCAGCGGTGATGGGTGCTGAAATGGTAAAGACATCAAGAAGAGAGTGGTTCGACTGTTGGTTTGCCGCTGGCCAAGCCAAGGTAGTAGTGAAGGTAAAGAATATCGAAGATTTGATGGATGTAAGAATGCGAGCCAAGGAGTTGAACCTGCCTGTGGTACAAGTACAGGATAGTGGCTTGACACAGATCCCATCAGGTACCATAACTTGCATCGGAATAGGGCCTGCTCCTTCAGACCTTATTGATAAAGTAACATTCGAGCTCAAGCTGCTTTAGTTTCGGCTTATGAGAATTATGCCTAGAATTATCAGGCCTGTTGCAATGCCCTGAAATAGAGTTATAGATTCTCCAAGTGCCAGCGCTGCTATCACTATACCAAAAATAGGAGTCAAAGAAAACATTGACATAGTCATTATAGTTCCAATTCTTTTGATATCTTCAAGAAATAACAAGAGCCTGCCGCCAAATCCTACGACTGACATTCGGACTACTAATACCCACATGTCAAATTTGATCCCTGTTGTGATGCTTCCTTTGCCAAGTGCTAATGACATTGCAATCATAACAAGACCGCCGGAGAGTGACTTGACCATAACTATCTTGGCAAGACTTGCCCTAGCTGTTAAACGCCTGCTGACGTCATTGTCTATCGCCCACATGAACGTAGATGCGAGTATCAAGATGTTACCTGCGGATTCAATTGAACTATGGCCTCTAAAGCCTTTACGTCTACTGTGCTAGCCATGATTAGACCTATCACTACTAAAGTCACTGCAAACAACCCCCCCTTCCGTGGGGTTTTTCACCAAAAAATAGTGATGAAAGTGCTATTGTGAAGACGATTTCGCGATTAGTCAATATGGCTGCGGTGGAGGCAGCTGTCTGCTGAAGGCCATATATAAAAAGTACCGGCGCCAGCACTACTCCAAAAATTGTTGCGATTAGTACATAGAAATAGTCGTCTCTTCCTTCTAAAGTGAATGAGCCCTTTGCAAATGGAATCAGGGCCAACCCCGAAATAGTATAGACTATTGCTGTCAGAGCAAATGCGTCTATTGTAGCATGAGGAACCTTTGCTAGGCTGAATACAGAGCCAAAAAGAACCGCTGCAAACAACACTGACAGGTAACCTATGAAGAGTAGGTGCCTGTGGTTCTCTTCTCCTTTTTCTGCAACCACTCAAATCTAGCAATAATCCTGATCGGTATTCCTGCCTACCGCTCCCGATAAGAGATATAAGATGGATAAGATGGTGTTCTTCCAGTCGTTGCCAGATTCGTCCCGGAAAAAAAACACGAGCCCATCATCAAAAAAGATTATTGTGTATGCTATAATAGGAATTGTAGCCGTCGCTGCAGTATATACAACCATCTTTTCACTGAGCGTTCCTGAGACTACGGGTCCTGCAACAAATACGCAAAGTGATGAAGCAATGGAGCAGCAGTTCGAGCAACAATTCTGCGGCGCTCACACATCGCCGAATTCCAATGCTTACATTACTGAAGTTAGCCTGCCTACAGGATGTGAAATGCCGGTCGGTATTGCGATAGATGGCTCAAAGGTGTGGTATATATCAACAAAACGTGGCCTTCTTGGCAGCTATGATAGCGCCTCAGGTACATTCTTAGAATACGAGATCCCACTATGGCCCACGCGCTCACTGCCATTTACAGCCGTGCCTTCATGGTCTATGTCATGGACGGTAAAGCTGGATGGCAGCGGCGGAAATGTCTGGTTCACTGATCAGAACAATACAATATGGCGCTTTAACCAGTCAACAGAGGCTTTTGATATATTTAAAGTACCAGCCAAATATCCTTCTATTATAGACTTTGACTCAAATGGTAACTTGTACTTTATAGGAATAAACTCTCAGGCTCTTTTTTTTGGCAATGTCTCTAAGATCCAAAATGCAACCTCGGAAGGATTTAGAGAAATTCCGCTACCGCTTGAGGGGTTTGCCGGCATAAGTTTGGGTCTAGTTACCTCCGGTGGATTGGTAGTTGATAACGAGAAAAATGATGTCTGGGTTTCGCTCCTTTCTTTCCAACAAAAGAAAGGGCAGCTGTTCCAGTACGATATTGAAACTGAAAGAGTTAGCCGTATAGTGGATCTCCCCCCAGAACTTGGCTCACCTGTTGGAATGGAACTTGACGATTCTGGAAATGTCTGGGTAGCAGATCATGCTACAAGCACATTCTTCAGATACGATCCTACCATGGACAATATAACGAGATTTGTAACCTCAATAGCATCTCCCAAGATTTATGGTAGCAGTACCACCCCTCCAAACGCCTATACACTTCCATATTGGATAGATAAAGGCGGGAACGGCTCCTTGTGGTTCAACGAGCATACAGGTAATAAGATCGCCCGCTTTGACCCAGAAGAGCGTACACTAATCGAATATTGGGTGCCTTCGCAAAATAGAGCCTGGGCACTCTGTCCCCCTGAAGCAACATCATGCGGCATTGCAAATGTCCTACAGTTTGCAGTAGATCCTAAGAATCAGCTATGGTTTACTGAATGGACAGAAAACAAGATCGCCAAACTAGATGGATCAAAGCAGGTGCCAGTTTCAGTATTAACGCCGGCTGAAGTTGCAGTTGCAAGGGGTGAAAGCACCGAGATCAAAGTGACAGTAGCTGCATCAAGCGATTTTGATGGTAAAATGATGGCTGCCGGAACGTTCACTCCAACTGGGGCTCTTGGTAACTCGACTGGTATTTTCAGCGAAGAATCTGTATCCATCTCATCTGGAAGTTCAAAAGACGTCTCATATACGTTTACAGCAGCTCATAATTTAGAGCAAGGACAATATATCATAATGCTTGGAGCTGGCAATGATGACGTTTCCTATATGAAAGCAATCAGAGTCAATATAATTTAGAAGTGCGACATCTTCTTGTGATAAAAACTAGGATACTGTGTGTACCTTTGTAACCATTGTCGTCGTACGACAAATTTATGATTGAATTATCAATATGTTAGAGTCTGTGAAGTGAACTGAGGTGAAGGGAAGTCTAATGGTCATTTAGAATCAATAGGCCAGGCATATCGTCGCCTGCTAGATAACGGAGTGTTGCGCCGCCGCCGGTTGACACATGGCTTACTTCGTTCTCAGCAACACCAGCTCTCTTCATTGCTTCAAGTGTGTCCCCGCCGCCTATGAGTGTCTTGCTTCCCCGCCAATATGCAAGAGCCATGCTCTTAGCGATGTTTATAGTACCGTTTGAAAAAGCCTTTACCTCAAACATACCCATTGGGCCATTCCAAAAAAGAGCACCTCCTCCGTTCGAACCCACTTCTGCGCTATAGCGTTCAACTGTTTCATTCCCTAAGTCAAAGCCAGACATCCCATCTGGTATGTCGCCGCTAACCATGGTGATAGAGGTGTCGTTTGGGGAACTTGCGCAAAGGTGATCGGTGGGCAGCATTATCTTGTAGCCATAACTGGAAAGCGCCTTTTCGACCCATTGTATGTGCTCCCTATCTATGATCGAGTTCCCAGTATTGAGACCCTTTGCCCTGAGAAAAGTATATGCCACTGCACCACCTATTATCACCTTGTCTGCCTTTGGCAACAAATGCTCAAGCGCTCCTATCTTGTCCCTTATCTTTACTCCTCCTAGCACAAGAGTAAATGGCCTAATCGGGTTTTCTCTTATCATTGAAAGGTACTTTAGTTCCTTTATCAGATTAAAGCCTGCCAGTCGGATATCAAACATCCACGCGGCGCCATAGGTCGAAGAATGCTTCCTATGAGATGTGCTAAAGGCGTCATTGACGTAAATATCTGCAAGAGAAGCAAGCCTTTTGCTAAACTCTGGGTCGTTTGACTCTTCTTCCTTGTGGAAACGCAGGTTCTCAAGTAGTAAGATGTCTCCTTTATTCATTTTGTCTATGTGCTCCTCGATTTCTGCACCCATGCAGTCGCTTGCAAAGCGTATTGGTGGCCTTGATCTACCCATGATCTCGGTTAGCTTTTTGGCTACAGGCGCAATAGAATATTTTTGGTCATGACCCTTAGGCCTTCCAAGATGCGAAGCCAATATGACCTTGGCTCCACGTTTGGACAAATACTCAATTGTAGGAAGAGACATTCGGATTCTATAATCCTCACCTATCTCCCCATTGTTTACGCTAACATTAAAATCAACTCGAACAAATACCCTCTTGCCATCAAATTGGGAGTCTTCCAAGTCTGAAAGTGTTCTAAGATACAAAGTGAACAATTGGTAAAATGGTTAACGTTTATTTATCTGTATAACATAAAAATGGATGCTTACCAGATAATAGTCCGCACCGAATGGTTGTTATTGTTGCTGTTCGTATTATTTTTGAAACGTTAAATATGATGGTACACGAATATAAGACAGTATTATCGTGAGCAGCAACAAGCCCTCAGCCGGTAAGCCGGCCGATCTTGTAAATGAAGGTCTCATTGCAGGACAGAAGATTGCCAAGATTTCTGTTATAACCTTGCTTAGCATAGGAGTTGCAGAAATCATAATGGGTCAAATAAGCGGAAGTGTTGTCGCAACAGCAGACGGCATAGATTCACTTTCAGATTCAATGATTTCTTTCATAGTTCTTATCGGCTTACGCCTAGCACACCGGCCAGCGGACAGGAAATTCCCTTTTGGTTATCACAAAGTAGAAAGTTTTGCCGCCCTCATTGCAGCTATAGGCATGATTGGAATAGGAATATTCATCTTTTATCATTCATTTGAAGCGCTAGTTGACCCAAGAGAGATTAAGCAACCAATATTGACAATGATCGTGCTAGCTGCAGCAAGTGGTATTTCCCTTCATAGAGCATTTCAGATGAACTCAATAGCCAACAAATACAACCTGTTGTCATTAAAGACAGATGCCAAAAATTCCATAAAAGATGGCTCTGCCTCTGTTATTGGTTTTTTCAGCGTCCTAATTGCATCGCAGTTTGGCCTTCTTCAGATGGATGCGATAGGGGGCATGATTATTGCAGGCTATATATTTTCGGTGTCATATATTTCCCTCAAGCAGTCCTCGCTGATTTTGGTGGACTCGTGGCAGAATCCAAAATTGACTGATATGGTGAAGCGGATAGTAGAAGAAAAGTTCAAGGAAGAAAATATCAGAGTCAAATCAGTCCTACTACGTCCGGCAGGAGCACTAGCACAAGCTGAAGTACATCTTGAGATCGATGGTAACAAAAGGCTTGCAGATGTAGAATTATTGCTTGTTATGATAGAAATGTCCATCCGCTCACAGATCCCCGCTATAGCAAGAATATCTTCAATACCACATTCGCGTGCGCAGCAAAAACAAGAAACGACGGCAAGAAAGTTTGGTGGGATTTTCGGTGATAGGAAAAACCAGCCCGGATCCGTTGCCCACAAGTAACTTTGTTAAAGATCGATTCTATTTAGTTCGATTGTTTCTTGGCATATATCTAAAATGAAAAAATATAATAATTATATGTGTAGTGCTGTCTAGTCTAAAGTGGCGTACCTTTCTTCAAGTTTTCCAATAGTGCATTATGAGCATAAAGATTAGTTGGTAGACTCTATGTCTCTAAGCGTAAACTATGCTTAGTTATTTTCTTCTTTCTCTGTCTGAAGCATCCTACTGGTAAGCTATGATTTTCAATGCATGCAGGCAAGAGATATTATGTTCTGCAATTTTTCTTCATTAGGCGCTGTTTTTTGTCTGTTGATCAAGTAATTGGTACCTAGTGACTCAGCTCTAAGTAGCTGCTCAATTCATCGTCAGTCCTGAGAAAACTATTGCATTGCAAAGGTTACAGACGTGGAGGAGCCCCTCATGTCCTTAGGATTCAAAAGAACTAAGAAATGGTTTTCTTGTTGTTGGGCTCGGTGTGATTTTGAGCATACATATTGATCTGAAATCCGCACACGATGTTTGATATATCAATTGTAGAGCCGCTGTTATAGTGATACTTGTAGGGGTCTGGTGGTACTTCTCTCTCATAATTGGTCCTTGCAGCCTCTTCTGGGATCCTTGGCCATACGACCTTGCCATCCCAACCTTCAACCTAGTGAAGAAGAATGTCGTACAGATGTACATTGACAAGTCCTTTTTTACGACTGTGAAGTTGCAGCTTACTACTTCAATGCCCCTATGTGTAGGTCCTGGCTTGTGTATATATTGATTCGCTGATAAGGTAAGTCCAAGTTGAATGCTCATCGGTCACATTGAAGGTATACTAAAAAATTACTATTAATTCCAATTGTGAGCAACACTTCATCTGCCAAATTTTTAGATGGGCAAATTGGTTTGGTTGTTTTATTCTTGATATGTTTAGAAACTGCTAGAAT
>CAYWRR010000024.1:0-17196 GCA_964460425.1 uncultured Nitrososphaera sp. | reverse complement strand
AGCAAAGCCAGTTTCACATACCATGGCATAAAAATCAGATCCATTTAGTTCTTGAAAGAAGCAGTCTGCACAATATAGTATATATTCCTGACTTTCTTCTCCCGATATCGCTTATTGAACCTGTTCCAGGACTCTCACCACTGCAAACGATTATTCTCTTTGGATACAAAGCCATCATACAAGATGAGCCATAATTGAGCCTTTGGCACAAGGGTTTGAACCTATCCTGATTTATAAGGGATTGAGTTTTTTCTTCGTTGATTCAGACTTAATCTTTTTCTTCGAAGTGCCTCAGTTACAGTGCTTCCACTAGCTTCTAGAGTGCGAGTTCTAGATTGTACTTTTATAGTTTTATTAACCCATACCATGTTAAACAGCAGTAGCTGGATTGCGTGTAGTAGTTGTAGGGTTTGGATTAGTAGGACAGAGTTTCGTTAAGTTACTGCTCTCTCGGTCTGCAGATCTATATAGTCGACATGGCATGAAGCCCCGCATTGTAGCATGTATAGACAATAGCGGCTCAGCAATAGCGCCTGGGGGCCTAGATCTCAAGAGACTTCTTGAGGCAAAGAAAACCAAAGGAACTGTGGGTGCTTACGAGAAAGGTAGCACCAGATTTGATTCCCTTCAAGTCATTGAGAAGCTGGATGCTGAGGTAATGCTTGAATGCACTCCCACAAATCTCAACGATGGTGAGCCGGCTACCTCACATATTACAACAGCGATGAGGAGTCATAAGCATGTGATCTGCGTTAACAAGGGACCACTTGCCCTTGCTTTTCCCTCACTTATAGAGCTTGCCAACTACAATGGTGTTATGTTACGATTCAGCGGGACAGTTGGCGGCGGAACGCCCATTTTGGAATTTGCTAAGCGCTGCCTAAAAGGAGACAGGATAATTTCATTCCAGGGAATCCTCAATGGCACGACAAATTTCATATTAAGCAAGATGGAAGAAGGACGGACATATGAGAGTGCAATGAAGATTGCTAAAGAAAAAGGCTATGCAGAGGCCAACCCCTCTCTTGATGTTGACGGATTTGACGCGGCTGCAAAACTAGTTATCATGGCTAATTGGGTTATGGGAATGAAGGTAACCATGAAGGATATCAAGCGCACTGGTATCGTAAATGTCAGATTGTCAGATGTGAAAAATGCACTAGAACGGGGCAATGCAGTCAAATTGCTAGCGGTATGCGACAACAGACGACTCCATGTAGCTCCTACAGAAGTTGCCAAGACAGATCCAATATGTGTGAATGGTACCCTCAATGCTGTTACATTTTTCTCGGAACACTCTGGACAGCAGACGATAATCGGAAGAGGTGCAGGAGGGATGGAAACTGCAAGTGCAATGTTACGTGATCTAATAGAGATAAGAGAGGCAACATTTAGCTGAAGAACTTAACTAATGTATGGAAAAAAAGTTTCACCAAAATTGAGTCCCTAGCAAAAGGCCTAAAAAACACGATCAATATACAAGGATACAAGGTACTCAAAGGAGCCAGATTTAATGGTGGAATATTTTTGAGGAATATGGTTTAAACTCTAGAGTAGCTGGACAAACATATCACAAATAGCATTGAAGGATCGTATAAGGAATGGATGATATATACCGATGTTTGATAAGACTGAAAATAGTAATAGTAGTGACAGGCCTTCACCCTAAAGAACCACGCGGAGGCCGAAAGATAAAGATATATAAGCAGCATCAATCACTTTATCAGGATATAGAGCATATATCATGAACAAAGTTCTAGAAGTTACTCGTGTTCGTCTTCTCTAGTTTCTGATTACTTATTGGTTTGCCAACAGGATCAAGTAGCTTCCTTCGCCTCAGGATATCAAAAAACCTATAAATATTGTAACTATGCAAACAGTTTCTGTAAACCCTATATGCATATTTTAAACAAATCAGTCAAAAAAATAAAAGGAATTGCAGATGCCGAATCATACGAATGTATAGAGTGTCAATCCAAGCCTGCAGAAATCTTCCAAATCAACGGTGAGTACTGCCTGGAATGCTGGCAAGAAATAACACATACGAATGCATAGGCTTTACAAGCAGGCAAATTGACCACGCCATCACTATTATTAGCACCTCTTTATAGATGATCGACGACATACCATTCCAGAATAGATGTCTCTTGCGTACTCCTTTGACCATGAAAAACTCCTTTCAACACTAATTTTAGAGGCCTTTAGATATCAAGCAAGAGCTCCGTTGTAAGACGTATTGTCGGCTACACCTGTGAGGATAAGATCAAGAACCTTGGCGAGTCGCTAAATTGACGTTGATGGAGGAGTCTAGATCGCTAATGCAACAGATTAATTATCGTTTGTACATTGATATTATGATCGCACTGAAGATATTCGTATTATCAAAAAGTGAAACCGCAAAACTTTTCGATAGTCTTTCTTCTACATGGCCGCAAAACATTCTTCCAAAGGTTAAGAATATCAAGGTGTATGAAATTGAACAAGACAAGTGCCTGTTGAGTGCCGACAACATGATTGCAGCCCAAGTACGGGGCTTAATAGTGCCGTTCCTTGGCAAGCAGGAAGAGTTGCAGCTCTTTCCTTCAGTGACAATAGACCAGGGTGCAGTGAAATTTGTTTGCAACGGCGCCAAGGTGATGCGACCCGGTATTATCAATTTTGACTCCTTCAAAAAGGGAGAGATTGTAGTAGTAAAGGATCAGACACATGGAAGAGTGCTTGCTGTAGGACTTGCTCTTGAAGATAGCGAAGTGGCAAAAGCAATGACCAAGGGCTATGTCATAGACACCATCCACTACATTAGCGACAAAATCTGGGAAGCCTACAAGAAAATATAGGCATCAGGAAGGTTTTATTGTTTCTTCCCTATGCCCAGTTCTTGTTACGTACAATATGTCAATCCCATCTCCACTTGCAGTATCACGTTGTATTGCAGACCTGATAGCACGTGTAGCCAATTCTCTAACTCTCTCTTCAGGCATATTTGGCTTGAATTCTGCATCCATGATACCAAGTGCCCCTTCTGCTCCTGTACCTACCGCAGCATAGTCGTCAGGAAGTACTGAACCAAGAGGGTCAAGAGTATAGATTTCAGATTTTTCATTGATACCGCCCACAATGACCTGTGTTAGCAGTGGGAAGTATCTTCTCTCAAACATAATAACAGACATTAACTTTGCGATCGAGTTTGGAGGAACGTCACGTCTTGTCTCCAATTTACGGATCTTGGCCAACGCCTCAACCTGCCTTACAAGTACCTGCATGTCAGCGACCATGCCGGCGCAAGCGGCGCCAACGTGATCCGTTACTGGAAATGTCTTTTTAATGTTCTTATTTACTACAAAGTTCCCAAAAGAAATTCTCTTCTCTGCCGCTAGCAGAACACCATTATTGTAGGATATACCCACTACTGTCGCGCCCGGCATGAATTCAAACGCCATATGCGATGTACATCGCTGCTCCAGTTAGATTTAGTCGTTTCTATTATTGGAAGGACATAAAATTGCGAGCATATCATGCTCTTACTGAGGCTAATGCTTTGACACATTGGTGTCGTGTATCCGGATAGCCTCAGCGACAAGCCTGTTCTGTAACTCAAGCGCGTCCTTACCTTCCGGGTGTTTTGCCTGCGCAACTGCCTCAGCGACTATGCTTATGACATGCCTCATAAGGAACTCATCTCCTCTTGTGGCTTCCGCTCTGTAAGTTGGATTGGCTTTATTTACAAACACAATATTCTCGGTAATAAAGCTGTATCGCGAATCACTGTCATCTTCATATGGGATCACCTTGTATCCTATCCTCTTGAGCGCAAACGTCTTCTTCAGTATTGGCTTACGTACGCTCGTTGTTTTAATAACAGTACCATCAGCCGGTGCTTCATTAACCACCTCTACAGCCATCCCTTCAGGCATGTTAGATAGGCTGTTTGAAGCATATGGTTCTCTGATAGCATGTGTTCGCGTATCGTCTGGCTGGGAAATTGTAGAACTCTCAAGGTGGGACGAACGTATCTCGTCATAGTCTGCCATTTGGCGGTTGTCATCAGAAAGCACTTTATGTCGACGCTTATCATGTTCCTCATCCTGTGTAGCCCTCACCTTTTCTTTTATTTGCACCAGTTCGTACCCTTGTACTTCCTCTTCTAGTTCTAAATTTTCGATCATGGCTTGTCCAAGTATCTTGTCAATTTCGCGATAAATCCGGGATTCTTCGCGAGTTATCAGTACGTCTTCATATTCAGTCAGCCCCGGAATAACTCTATCAATGACAAAGGTTTTCATAATCTGACTGAATTTTACGTATTCATCATCCTCAATGATTGCAGACTTGTCAGCGAACCTAGTCGTCAGGCTGTCGCATCTGACAAAGCCGGTTACACGGTTCAGCTTTGTGTCAAAGCCAAAGTTGCTGCGTGTCACAATATGGTTTCCAACCATGACAGCGATTCCGCGCTCATCATCTGACAGTGGTCTCCTAGCAATAATGATTTCTCCGGTTAATTTGCCGTTATTAAGGATGACAGGTATCCTGTGTCCTTGAATTTCAGGGGCCCTTATAATCTGGGAGCCATCAAAATTCCATTCTTTGAATTTCTCGGCAGTTTTGATATATACTTCAAATAGTGGCTGCCTCAGGACTGCTAGTTTTCTGATCTCTTTGGTTATTTTGAATAGATCCAGTTGGGTTTTGGCTCCAGTAATGACTAGCTCTGTCCCGTCTCGCTTTAGCTGAGGTTCCTTTAGATCATCAAGCTTGGCATTACCAGTATACAGCCTTTCAAGCACACCTGAATTAATGACAAGCGCTTTCGCGAAATTCTTACGCCTTGTTCTTATTTTCAGAGTCTCAAATGATGTCAGGAATGATAGTCTGCCTGTGCCATATCTGCCTGTCCTAAGTCTTTTCAGCCCAGGTGAAATGGATTCGGTCCTTTTATGGGGAGAGCCCAAAAGCAGAAATCTTTCCATTCCATTCTGATCCATTCCTGCGTCATCTTCAATAGCAATAGAACCATTGCTAAGGACGGTGACAAGAACTTTTGTTGCGTCCTCATCAAAGGCGTTCTCTACAAGCTCCTTTATAATCTCTGTTGGGGAGACCCAGGTTTTAGTGGCGAATTCCTTGAAAAATGAGGGATGAACCTTCATTTGAGCAGGCATTTTCTCAAGAGCTGTTACTTTCACACCTTTATTTAATACTTGTCAAGGTACGTTAATTGTTACACCGATTTATTCTAATATCATAAAATTGCGGACCTATAATCTTGCTTGCCAAGTCAGTTAATAATTGTACGAAGACTTTATTATGATAAAATTAAGCAGAGTCATAAAGTAAGGGGGTACATTTCAAGGCATTTTGACTATAGACAGTAGTTATTATTTATTCCGGGGATCTTGTTATTCCTGCCGTCCGAGACAAAACCCGTTGCCTGATGCGTCGTATGAGAAACAGCATGAGGGAAATGACTCTTATTTTGCAAGCAATTGTGAATGGTTAATATCCCTCATATAACAAAGAAGGTTTTTATCGATCGTGCCTATAGTTGTGTATCGATAACAAGTAATAGAACTCTAAGAAACTATCGATTATTACATATCTTATTTGGGCCTTCGGAATAAGATATATATTCTTATTGTTCTCTAAGCTTAGGAAAATTAATGCAAAAATGCAGTTGCGGCAGAGACTCAAGATCGTTTGAGGCTTGCACAGCTCTCGGTTGTAATGTGTTTGTAGTATGCACTGGCTGCTTTAAGGACCTTTTAGAATGCTCATGCAAGCCTACGTAGGCTTGTAACGCAATACGGCGCCTATCTTGCCAAGGCTGGCAAGCTGCGCTCCTTCTTCCGTCTTTCCAGAAATGACTTCAAGCCTGCACCCTGTCTTTATGGCAAGCTCGTTAAGGTAGTCGACTATATCTTTGTCAATAACATCAAGGTCACTACTAGAGCACGACGGGCATTGCTTTGAAAGCCATTCCTGCTTAGTAGTAATCACTTTCGACCTATCTACTATTATTGTCTCAATATTCTTGCACGCCTTACATCTGATCTCCAGCTTGGTGTACATGATATCATCTGTTACTAATACCAGGTCTGCTATTCCGCTTTCCAGCGCCTTGACTACATCGTGAATACCATATATGCCAAGGCCATGACCAGAATGTATTTCAGTCATGAATTTTTTGATTAGTTGTTTTTCTTCCATTACGCGAAATTCCTGCAAAATACCCTCTTTTTGTGCCTTTTCTATTAGCTCGCGGACGCCTTCTCCACCAGAATAAGAGGTGTCAAGTGTTGATATAACGCTCTTCTGCAGCCTATAGTCAAGATACGCTTCTTTTAGGAAATTCTCCTTTGTTGGCCCTGGCCCTCCAACTATTGTGCCCTTTACATTATATTGATCTAGAAAAACATGCTTAACATGCTCTGCCACTCTATGGTAGTATTCATTTAACTCATTTTCCCTCAATCTTTCAAACCTTCTTGCAGACTGGCCACCCTGACGGTGTTTGCCAGCTACGCCGGAAGTAAGCGAGTCAATTACTTCCCAGTGATCGCCAGTAAGTATACCAATTCCCGTCTCCTGCGTGTCTATCGATAGTATTCCAATGACCTTGTCATCTTTCATCATTTGCTTAAGGTTGTCGGTCCAAAAGTGATCGTCACATCGATAAAGGCTGATTTGTACCGGCTTTGGAGGTAGCATAGGATATATCTCAATTTTTTCTTTACCAATGCCTTTTTCATTTGGTATTGCGCCACAAAATATTACAAGTCCGTTGTCGGGTGTTTCCTTGAACAATTTCAATTGCTCAATGGTTCTACTAAGTGCATCTTGCACATGGGTTCTGGTGAGGTCTGACTTGATGTTTGAAGCGGTGCCAGCTTCATTGCGAAGCTGTGAAATAACATCAAATATTGGCCGACGAGGTGGAATGTAAACAGTTACAAGTTCTGTCCCATGCCCAGATATACTTGACAGTTCATTTATCATCTTTGTCAACTTGTATCGTTTTACTGAATCCCACTTGCTGTTACCATCATTTGCCATTGAATATTGTAACAACAAAAATTGTCTACACATAATATAAGGCTTCAACTCCTCAGATAGCTTATAGGTGCTACGATGAGAAAACTAGGGGATCGGAAAAGATGCTACCAAGGCTCGAATATATCAAGCAGGCTAGAGTAAGATTGGGAATAACCCAGAGAAAGCTCGCCTCCTTGACAGGAATCAGCACGTCTATGATAAATCAAATTGAATCCGGAAGATGCAAACCCAGTTACGAAACTGCTCGTAAGATCTTTGAAGTGCTAAGTTCACTAGAAGGCCGCAGCTCTATGAAGGCCGGAGATATTTGCAGCCACCGGCCAATTTCAGTACAAAAGGACGAAAAGCTTCACAACGCAATAGATATTATGCGTATCAACTCAATTAGCCAGATCCCAGTATTTGACTCTTCCAGGGCTGTAGGGATACTTACAGAAGATGGACTCGCCAAAGTGATGCTAGAAAAAAATGAGAAGGATCTCAAGAATATGCATGTTTTCCAAGCGATGGAACCGCCGCCTCCTATAGTAGATGTGTCGACGCCGGCCAAAGCGCTTATTCCACTTGTAAGATTTGCCAAGTGTATCTTGGTAAGCGAGAAGGGCAATGTAATTGGGATTGTGACAACAACTGACACACTTAAAATGGTAGAATAGCCTTTTATTCCTTCAACTTTTCGAGGCCGATACAGCAGTCTGCACATTTGATGCATTCGTTGCAAATGTTAACCTCACTCTCTGTAGGGATCATAGTTGCACAGAGGGCGCATTCCTTAAGTGATTGCATTTGGGCTAATCAACATGTTCTCGATCAAGTTCTATTTGAACCATTCTGTCCTTGTGTACTCCACTTTTTGGAATGATTTAAACAGAACAGCTTAGCACTTGATAATGGAACAGGACCTTATCTTATGATTCTTCTCCTATTAAGTAGGAGAGGAAATGCAATTCAGAGCTTGGACAAAAATATTATTTAAATTCCTCTTCTAATATCGTGCGCTTCTTGCTCATCTGAAATAGATTGTCAGTTTTCATAAGTGCTTCATCTCTTGATCGCTTAAATACCATCGATTGAATAAGCAAATGGTTCTCCGGTATCACCATGCCTGTCTGGTCGTCAGAGTAAGCTATTTTGACTGTGTCATCTTGAACTCTCAAGATATCTTGGTGGATGTGCACCATGTTAGTGTCGCCATGAGGAAATCCAAGCTCCAGGGCCTTTTTTCTAACATCTCCGGTGCCCTTGGCTGAGCTGATAACTGCGACTCCAAACTCGTCTCGGAAGCATTCTAGTACCTCATCCTTGTTTTGCACTACCCCATCGTTGAACCTAACGAACATCTGATGTAGGTGCATCATCCTTGACGGTACCTTGAAAGCATCAACATACAGGTTAGCATTGGGGATAAAGTCCTTGACATCATCTTGATGGTGGGGATTCCTGTCCCATTCAATTGAGTCCTTTACCGCCTTGGTATCTTCAAGGTCTGCCCACCTTCTGACAAGTTCAATATCAAATCGAGTGATTCTATTGCCAAACTTTTCAATTAGTGGCTGCATGACTCTTCCCATCCCGGATACATTGCAGCTGCCTTGTATGACATATGTCTTGCCTGCAGCCTTGTAATAGTTGACACGTGAGTTGTGGATCATGTCTGCTACTGCCCGTTCGCCATTCCTTTCTTCTCCTCCCTGAAATATTGCAGCCTTGTTAATAGGCTCATAGAAGTTCTTCTTATTGTCGTACCCTCTTCCTTCCTTCGCCGCATCCACCACTATATCACATAGCTTGACACCCTCTTCGATTGAGCCTTTCACGTTATAGCCTCGTTCTTTGAAGTTTCCAATTGCTTCCTTTGGCACATAGACATCATAACAGTTTTCGAGCGCCTCCTTCACTTTGTCATCTATGCTATATTTCGCAATGCCGACTAACTGGATCTCCTTATCTACTGCCAGTGCACTTGCAAGACGGCGTCCTATATTTCCATACCCATTAATGAATACCCTAACCAAAACAATCACTCGAGATTTATTGAGATTCAAATAGTTTGTATATATTATATAGATTCCTGAATCCTGTAGTCGATTTTTGGGCTACGCAGTAAACTTAAATACGGTAAAATTCTCCATAGTTGTGGGAACTATGCAAAGAGGCGATCGATTTTGGCACTTATGACGGTATTGTACTAGATGATTCTTTAGCCTCAGGGAGGTATTTTGGATGAAGATACTCGTCATCGACAATTATGACTCTTTTGTATACAATCTTGCCCAGCTACTGGGAGAACTAAGGACAGATCCTGCGGTTTTAAGAAATGATAGGATAACATTAGAAGATGTTATTAAGATGGACCCTGATGCAATAGTCATATCTCCCGGTCCCGGTCATCCAGCAGACCGCAGGTACTTTGGTGTGTGCACTGATGTCATCAGAGAAGCAGGGCATAGGATTCCTATATTAGGAGTCTGCCTCGGGCATCAAGGCATAGTACACGCTTTTGGTGGCAAAGTCATAAATGCTAGGAAAATCAGGCATGGTAAGACGAGCCTAATACAATATACAGCAGACAGGCTCTTTGAAGATGTTGCAAACCCTTTCAAGGCGACCCGCTATCATTCACTTATAGCTGATCAGAATACCCTCCCATCATGCCTTGAAGTGACTGCAAGAGCAATGGATGATGGCGAGATAATGGCCATCAGACATAGACACTACCTTATGGAAGGGGTTCAGTTTCACCCTGAGTCTGTCCTTACAGGCGAAGGCCGAAGGATGCTCTTGAACTTTATATCTATGGTGAAAAGATGACCGTATCGACTGATTTGCGACCTGAGATAAAAAAGCTGGTCGCTAAGATAGACTTGTCAGCTGCAGAAATCACTACTGCCTTTGATGCAATCCTTGCTGCAGTGGTCCCTGACACAGCTGTCGCTGCTTTTCTTGTAGCTCTTGCAATGAAAGGGGAGACACCTGACGAGCTTAGATCAATTCTTATTTCGTTGAGAAACCATGCGACAAGGATAACGCCTCAAGTCAGCGGACCTCTTATTGATACATGTGGAACAGGTGGTGAGTCAAGAAAGTCATTTAACATCAGCACCGCAGCATCGATAGTAGCATCCGCAGCCTCTGCCAAAGTGGCAAAGCATGGAAATAGGTCGGCTTCTAGCTTCTGTGGAAGTGCTGACTTTCTTGAGTACGTCGGCTTTGATCTGAATTCTCCACCGGCAAAAATTCAATCCTGCATCGAGAACATTGGTATAGGTTTTCTCTTTGCGCCACTATTCCACCCATTAATGAAGAATGTAGCCTTAGTAAGAAATACTATTGGTATTAGGACAGTGTTTAACAAAATTGGACCGCTAAGTAACCCTTGTACCAATATATACGGTCAACTCATTGGAGTCTTTGAGCCACAACTTCTGCAGGTTTTTTCTGAAGTATGTGCTGGATATATCAGCGAAGCCATGATAGTTTATGCGCAGGATGGTTTTGACGAGCTTTCAAATACTTGCCAAAATGACGTATATTGGATTTCAAGTGACACTCATACAATAAGAAGAATACTCCTTCATCCTAACACAGTCGGGATGGAACTAGCCAAGGCAGAGCAGTTGATAGTAAATTCAAAAATAGATTCGATCATGAGTACTCTGCAGGCAATTTATGGAAAGGGCAGCAGAGAAAAAAGCGATATTGTGGTTCTCAATGCTGCTGCAGCGCTTGTAGTGAGCAAAAATGCATCCAATCTTAAAGAAGGTGTAGAATATGCAAGACATGCCATAAAAAGCGGTAAAGCAAGGGATAAGTTGTCGCAGATGATAAGATACTGCGGGGATTTGGAAAAATTAAAAGAGGCAGAGAAGAAGTTTTCTCTGATCTAATCGTCCTCTTTTTCTCTTACTGTCCTTTTCTTTGGCACTTCTGAGTCGATATCGTCAATTCCCTTTTCATTGACAGTGAATCTTACATCAGAGTATGGGTGGTATGGCGAGTCAATTATCTTGGCTATTCTGTCATTGCCAGCCTTGCGCAGGTAAATCCTATATGTTGATGCATGTCCGATTACGTTTCCGCCTGCCGGTTTGGTTGGGTCTCCAAAGAATGTATCTGGCGTAGACTGAACTTGGTTTGTAACAATGATTGCCACATTGTAAATCTCAGCGATTTTCACTAGCTTATGCATGATGCTGTTTAGGCGCTGCTGCCTATCCGCTAAGGTGCCTCGGCCAGCAAACTCGGCGCGGTGCAGTGAAATAATGCTATCAATTATTATCATTTTGGCCTTAAAGTCGTCGATGTATTTGCCCATCGATTTGACTATCAGCTCAAGATGGCTGCTGTTATAAGCCTTGCATATTGCTACCCTCTTCAGTATTTCAGTCGGATCCAGACCTCTTGCTCTTGCTATTTGATCGATCCTTTCCGGTCTAAATGTTCCTTCAGTGTCAATCAATAAGGCTCCGCTGTCAAGTCCGCCTTGTTCTACGGGCAGTTGGGCAGTGACACATAAGGTATGGCATATCTGTGATTTGCCGCTTCCAAATTCACCATAAAACTCTGTAATTGCTTGAGTTTCAATGCCGCCAAGTAACAATTCATCAAGGGATCTTGCTCCAGTGCTACAGCGCAAAAGAGACTTTCTCTTTTCAAGCTCAACATCTGCAGTAGTAAATTCATTGTCAAGTACGCCGCTCTCCCTTAGCAGTTTTTGCGCTGCCATGATGAAGGCAGAAGCTGTTTCTTTTGAGCCGCCCAAATCTGTAGCGAGCTCCTCTGGTATTGCTGTAGCGAGCTCCATAACCGAACTTATTCCGGCTTCCTTCATCTTGCGGGCTGTAGTTGGCCCAATACCTTCAATATCCTCTATCTCTAATTCTGCTACATTTCTTGAAGCATTTATCATTGCATAGCATTTTTTAAAGGAACTATATAATGCATAGTGTACTGAAGGGGGAGGGGGATAAGGGCAATAATTTAGAACAAAGAAGCACCTCGTAAGCAACGCTTATGCATGCGGTCCTCGTCATCCTGCAGTAGATTCTTGTTCATCTTGATGGTCAACATAGTCCTTTTGGCTCTGCTATTACCCTTGATCATTTTAATACATTAAAATTCAATTACAAAACAGAAAATATAATAGGTTGTCTTGTAATGGGAAACCTGGCTTATATCTATTTGTATTTTTCTCAGCCAATAAACTGCTTCATCGTTTGTCTGTTGAGCGAATTTTCTATATCCCAACGGTAGCTAAATGGCAGAAAGAACACATGCCACTGACGTATTCACTTAACTTCTTAGTCTGCTTGTGGATATCGTCTGAAATCCAGTCCCTTGCTCCAATTCATTCTATCTTGTCTACAGAGGAGCAATAATCTCTAAATCTTATGCAAGTAAAACCTACCATTATGCCCTGGCTTCACATCTGCCAGTAAGAAGGATGCCAATCGTTATGCTGCATACATGCTGGTTGGGCCAATCATTTCTGATGCTATCTTTGTACCTACTATATTTTTATATCATCTTCTTTAAGCCATATTCCGTTGTCGGAGAAAGATTTGGAGCCTCTTGGGTGGAATGATCTTGTTGCTCAGAAGCGTAAGCTTACCAGCGAACTAAAAGAGCTGTCAGACAAGATTATTGACATTGACAGGAATCAATTCTACTCAATAGGTAATAGTATCAAGGAGCAGAAAAGTCTTTTTGATGCTCACACCGAGAGGCTAAAGCAGATACGCTCTGAAGTAGATAGTCGTAATTCTGAGCTATTGTCCGTGAGTGAAAAATTATCACAATCAAGGAATTTTCTTTCTATGATGGAAGTTCGACTTCCTTCAGAAAAGGAAGAGGATTTGCATGCCATAGTGCAAAAGAATCAAGATATAATCGATGCCAAGGACTACAAGAGTGAACGTGAAAAGAACGAGATTTTATCTAGGATAAGCGACGCTACGATGAAATTAGAGGCAATCAAGGCTACGCGTACCATAAGAGAGCAATTCTCCCAGCTGACTCAGGAATCTGCTAACCTAAATAGTACTTTAAAGCAGCTAAATGAACAGCGCAACTCGCTTCGCAGCAAGATATCTAAGATAAATGTTGTATTGGATAACTTACATGATTCAAAAAGAAAGCTAACCTCAGCGTATCAATCTTACCTCACAAGGTACGACAGCATTGCAAAGAAGTTTGATGCAATCAATGCACGGCTTGATTCAATGTCTGAGATGAGGCGAAAGCAGAGAAAGGAGTATGGCTATGTCGATCAAAGTGACACACTTTTCAAAGTAAAAGAAGAAGCAAAGAAAAAGTTGCAAGCAGGATTAAAGCTTAGCTTTGAAGAATTGAAGCTTCTTTATGGCGATAAAGATTAATCTGATTTGCTCTACATGCAAGTAGCTAAACAGATCATAACATGGGGATAAACGATTTTGCATTTGCTTGTTCTATTGATGGTTCAATAGTAGGATATTTTACATATCATGGCCATACTATGCTAATTGTACAGTCCGAGCAAGAAGCAAAGGCAGGTATTAACAATTTCCTCAAGGTCGCGGAGCCTTTCATGGAGCGCCTCATTTCTCATGAGTCAATTCATGTAATCATAAATAAACTAGAGGGTACCGAAGCATCGGATTCACTTGATGAAATCGAAGTAATTGTAGAACGCGGAGGTATAAAGCTACAGGTACCACTGAATTTCATACACTATTCACAAGACAATTCAGGGATCGTGGTCCCATTTTAAGAAAAAAATTTGGTGCGCTGGTAGTCGCGCGTTATTTGATATCATCAGACATCTCTCGCTGACTTATTGCCATTTCATCGACTCGAATTGTCACCTTATACCATTTTTCGTTGTGTTTGAAAATGTGAGCAGACGCCTTTTTGTTCCCTGCAGAGCCGTATCCTCCGACACGCTCGCTGAGCCTAGAGCGCAACTTGTCAACTTGATATTGCGCAATCATCAGGTTTCCTATTATGTTCTCTAACTCTATATCCCTCTCTTCATCTATGTCAGGAACTTGGGGGTTGTTCTTTCTAGTCTGCATTCTCAATGTACATCCTGTTTCCTACACTGTAGTGGATTTCATCAATGTAGTACGCAGCGTCGACTACTGGTGATGACAGGTTTGCACCACACACCGGCACTCCCTCTATTTGTTCTTCCTCTTCTTCTATTAGAAGACTCATTTGAGTAATAGTCAAACACATCGAATAATAACGGATAGTATGAATGTACTCTAAGACCTAATTAAAGACTAATTATAGTTAAATGGAATGGTTTTAAAGTCTAACCTCTATATATAATCCGTGATCTTTGCATTCGATGTTTCTTTCATTAGTTTTGATAATTTTTTCATTTCTTGGGACGATGACAACGACTTAATACCTGTTATCATTTGCAAAAATTCTAATTCTGATTCGGTCATGCCTAGATTCTCAAAATAGAGCTGATTGAATATGATTTTTTGAAATATGCGTTCTAACGCGACAAGGCGGCTATAGGCTTTGCTGCCGGTATTACTGCCCCTACCCGCTAGTACCTTAGCCAAAATAGTCTTCTTAAGATTTAGAACGCTGCTTGAAATAAGATGATCAAATGTTGTAACCACTTCAAAGTGGTCATCGAGGCCTGTATAGCATATCAGAGTAGTTGGCAAGAATTTGCCAAGACCCCGGGCTTGTTTTGAATGGTTCTTATCAAGCACCAGTATGGACAGCCCAAAGGCCAATATTGCGTCTATTATCTGCTTTGGCAGGCGCTCGTCTAATACGTCATCATCTGACTTGATTTCGACAGGATAGAATCGTATACAATCTATTCTGCATTTTTCATGGAGAGCAAATTGTTTAAGAAGCTGTGTTCGTACGAGGATGTTATCATAGTGACCGTAGTCATGGATATCATCAGGTTCCTCAGTCACTGCTGCAATCAAAAGGTCGAAGCTGCGGCAGTGCGCCTCTTCAACTATCCTTATTTTAGACGTTGGTATAAGATCATTGTTCTTGACATGATTAGATCTAAGCGAGCTACAAAATAGTGACTTAAGCGCTCTCTCATTCATTGGATAGTTTCTTGTAGCTCCTTATGTTAATGTATTTTGTCCTATTCATTTTTGCAGGCCTTTTTCATGGACCTTACAAAATTCTGCAGATCGCGGAGCATCTTTTTACTCGACTCATCCGATATTTTGTTGATGACTGCACTACCTATAATAACTGCATCTGCGCCAGCGGCTATCATAGTTCTAACATGCGCCGGTGTGCTTATTCCAAACCCTACTGCCACAGGGACTTTTGCTCCGGAAACCCGCTTAACTGCTCTGATTGTGTTCAGAGTGTACGTCTGAAAAGAATTGCGGGCACCAGTTATCCCATAAACTGATACAACATATAGGAAGCCGGTGGTGCTGGCAAGAATTTCGCGCAGCCTTACTTCTCTTGTGTTTGGCGATACAAGGAATACAGTAGCAAGGTTAAGCTTTGAAGCCGTTAACAAATATATATCTGCCTCCTCGAGGGGCATGTCTGGTAATATGAACCCGTCGAGTCCACATAGCTTGGACTCAGACATGAATTTTTCTATGCCTTCTCTGACAAGTATGTTTGAATAAGTCATTGCAAGTAAGGGAAGATTTGGATGCTGCCTTCTTACGCTTCTTACTAATTGCAAGGCCTTTTTTGGTGTCATACCTTTCCTCAGTGCAGAGTTAGAAGCTGCTTGTATAGTGGGGCCGTCAGCTATCGGGTCTGAAAAAGGTATGCCTACTTCGATAATGTCAGCGCCACCCTTCACCAAGGCGTCGATTACCTGCTTTGAACTTCTAGTGTCTGGGTAACCTGCAACTATGTAGCAAATAAGAGCACTTTCGCGTTTTTCTGCCAGCTCACGGAATTTTTCGGCAATTCTATCTTGCATGCTTTGTCTTTTTCTTTCTATTGTTCTTCTTGAGATAATCTTGAACTATTTCCACATCCTTGTCTCCTCGACCGGAAAGAGTGACTACTATGATGTCGTCCTTTTTCATCCCCTCCGCAAGCTTCATTGCATATGAAATTGCGTGTGATGGCTCTAAAGCAGGGATTATCCCTTCAAATCTGGACAACGCAAGAAATCCTTCAATAGCCTCATTATCTGTAGATGCAGTGTATCTTGCACGTTTGCGCTCTTTGAGCATTGCATGCTCTGGTCCGACTCCTGGATAATCAAGTCCCGCAGATATACTGTGAGTTTCAGCTACTTGTCCATACTCATCCTGCAGTATAGAGGTGAACATGCCGTGTAGGATGCCTTCCGAGCCAGCGGCAAGACTAGCTGAGTGCTTTCCTGACTTGATTCCTTTGCCTCCTGCTTCTACGCCATATAGCACCACATCCTTATTATCAATAAATGTATAGAATGAGCCTATAGCATTACTTCCTCCACCAACGCACGCAACAATAGCGCTAGGCATAGTTCCTTCGATTTCCCAAATCTGATGTTTTATTTCTCTCCCAATCACGCTTTGAAAGTCCCTGACCATCATCGGGTAAGGATGAGGGCCTACTGCTGAACCGATAAGGTAGTACGTCGTCTTCACATTGGCTATCCAATCACGTATTGCCTCGTTTATTGCGTCTTTTAGGGTCTTGCTGCCTGCCTCGACGGGATAAACCTTTGCTCCCAGTAGTTCCATCCTAAAAACATTCAGCTTTTGTCGCTCAAAGTCCTTAGCTCCCATAAATATTTCTGCAGAAAGTCCAAGCACTGCACACGCTATGGCTGTGCCAACACCATGTTGGCCGGCGCCAGTTTCAGCAATTATCCTTTTTTTGCCCATCTTTTTTGCCAAGAGCGCTTGCCCAAGCGTGTTGTTGGTTTTGTGGGCGCCACCATGTAAAAGGTCTTCGCGCTTTAGGTATATCTTAGCGCCACCTAAGTGTTTTGTTAAGTTCTTGGCAAAGTAAAGTGGTGTAGGCCTGCCAGCATATTTAGTGAGATAATAATAAAGTTCATTCTGAAAGTCGGGGTCATTTTTGTATTTCTCGTAGGCGCATTCTAGCTCCTCGATTGCTGGAGCTAATGTTTCGGGTATGTATTTACCGCCGTACTTTCCAAATTTGCCACCTATAGGATAGCTTCCTAACAAAGATGAA
>CAYWRR010000023.1:0-17369 GCA_964460425.1 uncultured Nitrososphaera sp. | reverse complement strand
TGATCTCCGAAATACTTTTTTATTTATCTGCATGATTCAATGCGAAAAGATGCTATATATATTATATCTTATTGATACTGTAATAGAACAAAAATTGAGAGAAAAGCTGTGACGGCTCTTATCTCGTCTTATTATAGGAGCAGCTCCCACAAAGGATAAAAATTGCTGCTCTTTTTTGAGAAATTAACGTATTCTCTAAATTTATTCACATACGAAGCTCCTTTTTTAGGAGAAAGGCAGAAGGGAGAATATATAATATACAGCTGCAGAATACATACGCACCGCTTATGAAAAGATGTAATGCATGAAGCAGTGCTAATAATAGGCAGCAAATATGAGCTCTGTTCAAGACTATATGAATGCTAGAATGGTTACGCGTGATTCCAAAGCTAGCATGGTGGAGCTTGCAAAGGTCATGGTCGAATGGAATGTTAGCTCTGTTGCTATAACAGATGAAGAACATAATAAGAAAGTCATTGGAATATTGACAGAACGCGATATTGTCAAGAATATTGCAAAGGGAGGGCCGCCTGATGGTATTACTGCCAGCTCTCTAATGTCTCATTCTATCCTCTCTATAAGAAAGGATCAACCAATTGAAGAGGCAGCTCTTATGATGATAAGAAACAAAGTGAGGCATCTTTTGGTTGAGGATTCTCCTTCTTCTTCTGCTCACAACGGCGGAGTAGTAATAGGGATAATTACCACGACAGATTTGGATAGATATCTTAAAAAAGAATGAAAGAGACTACTATTGCAGCTGCACCTAGAGAGAATGGAAAAGAACAACAACAGCAACAATCTTCTTCAGAGCAGCTGCTACTATCAGAGGTGTGGGAATTGTACTCTTGACTTTTGCTAGGAGGGATGTAGGGAAATCAACTAAAGAAGAAATTATGTTATGAGGTAGTATATTGTAGCCTCTTTCCAGAGGAAAAAAGATAATAATAATATAACTTTTCTTCAGTAAAAGCAACAACTTCCTTGTTCTTCAGTTACTGAAGAGCTTTCTCAAGGCTGTTGATGATTTTTTAGAATGATCTATAACACCCCTCTAAGATCTCGTCGCCTTATACTGTGCCGTTTGGTTATCATTTCTCTCTCCAGCGTTTGTCTCAAGGCTATATGCAAAAAAGAACTCCAAGAGGAACACTACAAACTCTCAGCAACCCGCTTTGAGAGTACCGCATAGGGATAAGAATAAGTATTTTTATTATTATCATTATTATTCTTCCACCTCTCAATCATTCCCGGGGTGTTGTTTTTATCACTTGCTCGGACATTGTCGTGTATATATATGCCACACCGTTGGGCTTGGTCTTTGCTACTGATGAAGAGATATAGAGGTCTCATGGGTTTGGACTATAGTCATGGTTTACCTCGTAAATGAATATTCCAAACAAAATGCCTTCTTCATTTTCAAAGCTTGGAGAGGCATAGACAAGGTGTAGTGGCTGATCATTTCCGCCTTCTGCTGGATATTTTACATTTTGTGCATATAGTCCGACAAGTCCAGGCTGCCATGTCTCCTGTACTTCTGCGGGGCCCTGTGCACCAAAGCTTGCATAGTACAGAGGCTCAACCGGGAAGAGCTTGCCAATGAGTGTGTTATTCCAGAATTGGGGTTTGGGTGTAAACCCATCCTCCTCAATGTAATTTGCCTCATCAAAGCCTCCAATCCTCATGAACCATTGCTTTTTGCTTTCGTCTCCCCCCTGTCCTAACGTGTAGATTGCAATTCTTTCATCAGCAGCATCTGTTCCGGTGGCATTGAGTTGGCCATAGAACCGTACTTGTCCAACCATATATACCAAGATATAGTCAGCTTTCAAGTCTTGAGCTATCCTCATTCCTGATTCTTCATCAGAAATAAACATCTTTGCTAGTGATTGGATCCGAGTATGATTGAGGGTGGCGTTGTCTGCAAGGGTGGGCCTATTTCCAAGAGTAGTTATCCAATAGCCATAGTCCCACCATGATGCAATCACGGCATCCGGCTCGGTGTTCTGTGAAAGCCAATCCATGGCATTTATCCAGTCGTCAGTCTGAAGCCTGAAGCCCGTTCCTCCATTTGCGATCGCTGTCGGGATGTCTGCGGAGCTGACCCAATTGGAGTTAGAAGGGTAGAACAGTGGAATTGAGAGCATCATTATTATGACTACGACATAGCTTATTTTTACAACCTGTCCAGAGGTAGAATGTCCCTTACTTGCAAATTCCATTCTTCTTCTTTCTTCTCTTGTAGCTGCCGCTAATCTTGTAGGTCCTGTTGCTGGGGTTGCCGTAGCTTCTCTATACGCCATGATACTACGCGTCACTTCATATAATCCAAGTCCTGCAAGGACGATTATACCAGTGGATGCAAATACCAGCAGTCTAGCGAAAGTAGCGCTGACGTATAATCCTGTGATCCCGAGCAATAGTGCAAATATCGCTGTATCGTTCCTGCGGCGGAATGCAAGCCATCCACCAAGTCCTGCAAACATCAAGAGCACAGAAAAGTCAATAAAGTAGTCAGCAACGGTTGGCGTAAAGTGCTCTGCAACTGATTCCACAAGTGGATCTACAGAACCTACGAAGGGGTTGATGGCATTGAGATATCTAAAGCTAGGAGAGACATAGGGCCCAATCGCAATAAACGCACTGCCTACTGCAACAAATGCAATAAGCACGAACGCCAAGTTTCTAGTCTGCACCATTGGTTTGCTGATCTTCTTTACAAAGAAGGCGATTACCAAAAAGGCGGTACTGGCCATCATTGCTAGCCCAGGTAGGCCTACTACAAATGATAATCCAGGTCGTGGAAATGCTCCTGCGGTTATCAGCGTAAATGCTGTAAATGCAATTGCTACATACATGGGTATGGTTAAATCCCTTCTAAAGAAGGGAAGTGCAATAAAGAATAGCGATATCGGAATGCTAAAGTATTGAATGCCTCCCCAAGAGCCATTGGCAAGACCAAGTATCAATCCACCTGCTATTGCCTTTGCGATAGCGTACTTGATCTCCTTATGCTTGATTGCAGATATGAATAAGTACGTAGCCAGTATTCCAAAGAAGAGGCCCAATGGCTCTGACTTGAACCATCCAAGGTTGCCTCTCTGAATGATGGCAGGGCTGAATGCCCAAAAAAGTGCAGAGAACATCCCAGCAGATGTTCCTCCAAGCACCCTCACAAGAGCAAATACCGCAATGACTGTCAGCGCACCCATAATTGCAGGAAATGCAATGGTGAAATCAATGAGCGACATGCCTCTTCCGAAGGCCTGATACAGATATGCTGCTGTTATATGCAGTACTGATTGTGAGGTGCCAGGGACATCCCTGCCTTCAGGATACCATGACATTGTATCATGCCATTGAAAGTATGCATTTAGGCCGTTGTCGACAATGAATTTGGTCGCCCGATAGTCGAAATAGGGATCAAACTCGTTGAGATAGTAGCCATACTTTATCGGATAAAATCGCATAATAAGGGCAGAACTAAAAGCTAAAGCTAGAACGGCGATCACCAATAGGTGTCTAGTCTGAAACTCTACGGAGCCAGCCCTAAACAATGGCCTGGTGCCTTCCAACATTGGAAGTTTGGGTATATCTTGCCCTTTTTTAAGGTACCGCCAATTATCATTCCTTCTTTGATTCTAAGGATAAAATCAAGCGGGTAGTTGAGAATTATATGGTCTCTAGGTAACATCATCTAGAGATGAAAAGATACTTGCAATAATGCCGTGGTAGGGAAAGACATTATTTTTGCTGACTACTACTCTACTTCTAGGATTAAAGACGAGAAGTGTGTGCATCTGAGTGGGCTCCCCAGCAATTAATTTATTTCATAACTCACAATGGCTGCGAGTACCTGTGTGAGTATGTCTCTGTCTCTGTCTCTGTTTGTGTGTGTCTCTCTCTTTCCTCTCTCTTTTACCAACTAGAGAATATAGAGCAGCAACCGCATTTAGCCACGCGAGGGGTCTACTACCCTCGGCAGCAATACAAAAGCAAGCTCAGCATACATACATACACACATCACAATTGCTTCTTGGCCTATCTTGAATAATTTGTGTCCAAATAGCTAATGAACTCTCTCATCACCAAAGATACAATTACTAATGGCAGAACTGAATATTCAATCGCTTATGATAGCAGATTCGATCACTGTAAATGCTTCAGCGTTTGAAGGTATCCTTACAAACAAATGTTTGAGGGTCCTGTTGGCTATTTGAAGCTGGTTGATTCTCTAAAGCAGTCATCTTTACTAATCAAGTGATTTACGCAGTAATTGTTGTCAGCTGATACGCAGTTTATGATGGATAATCTTTATTACGACTAGTTAACAAAAACTACTACTGCAGTACTTGAAATGAACGCCTTTGACAAGTATTGCAAAAGTGTTACCGCTTGGTGCGAAGGTTGCGAATGTGTTTTTGATACAAGATGGCATGCTAATGAGCATCAAGAAGAAAAAACCACAGAGTAAAAGTCATGGAGTTTTGGATAACTGGCAGGAAATAGTAGAGTTAGTCAATAGTAATATTATTATTATTATTATTATTTATTACCCTTTCCTAATTCCGCTGAAAGGAGCATCTAAGATAATCCTTCTAACAATCCTTACAACTTCGTAGATCACATATCTCAGATCGCTTGCAGTATTCCCAAGCATCCTTATCCCTACACCTGAATTACCAGGTAGAATCGTGGCTCCACCATATACCTTTGGTATGTCCTTAAGAGCGATATTTACGCTACTGCTGATCTCCTGCAACTTGTTTTTTGTAATAATATACATATTTCCTACAACTTCATGATTTGATAGGACTCCAAACACCTTCATATCACGCCTTTTGGGTTCTAGCACTGCTATATCTGTGAACTTTAGACCATCGCTATGGTCCTTTGCAACAGCCTTCATATAGTATATATCATAATCAAAATGTTCTCCGCTAGCAACCCTGCCAGGTGTTATGACCTCAGAGTATAGCAATGTTGCATTATCATGGACGCGTAGGTTGGCTTCCTGGTAGAATCTAGAGTCTCGGTAGGGGATCACTTGGTCAGGAATATACTCAAAATAGCAATCTTCGCCAACATCTATGTTCACCATCTGTGTGGCATAGTTCTTTTCCATTCTGTATATTCTTGTAGCTCCCTGTGTTGTGATGTGGGCAAACGCATGGTTTCGAAGCGTTATGTCCATCCTGTATCTATCACCTTGTAATATCCCTCCGGAGGGCGAAATGATATACATGTACGCCATGTTCGACAACTCCTCTTCAAGGTAAAGGGCACGCTGGGCAAAAAGAGGTACACGAGAGTACTGCTCCTTTACAGCAGTCTTGCCGCTGCTCTTGTCCCGTTCAAGCCTCAGAACAAGCGCGCCAAGCTTACCTGCCTTACCCACTCCGAGCTGGGCTAAGGGGAAGCCATATGCAAGTACTTCTGGAGGAACATCTTTTGGGGTGTAATGCTCTAGCTCAGTCCCTTCCATGCTTTTTTCAGTTCTTAGCAACATTTTTGGGCGCAGATTCAAATAATACATCTTTTATGATATGTTCTACCACTTGCGCTATTCCCTGGCCCGTCTTCGAGTTTACAAGAACGTATGGTTTATTTCCTCTGACCGCTTTTGCGTCCCTTTCCATAATTGATAGGTCTGCGCCAACGTGCGGGGCCAGATCGATCTTGTTTATGACCAAAAGATCACATGTCTCTATTCCGAGACCCCTTTTTCGCGGGTACTTGTCACCACCGGCCACATCTATTATGTAAATAAAATAGTCTGCCAGTGCAGGACTAAAAGTAGTCGTGATGTTGTCACCGCCGCTTTCGATTATTATCAGATCAAGGTAGTTATATTTTGATTCCATTTCTTCAATTACAGATATATTCATTGACGGATCTTCACGGATAGCAGTGTGGGGGCAGCCGCCTGTAGCGAGACCTATCACCAACTCTTCCTGTAATAGACCTTGCTCGCTCGCCAAATTGCGACGCATCCTGTCGGCGTCCTCTTTTGAAACTACATCATTTGACACAATGCCCGAATCGTAACCCTTAGCAGCTAGAAGCGGCACAATCCTTTCGATTAGCATAGTTTTTCCAGAGCCTACCGGACCTCCAACCCCAAGTCTTGGAATTCTTTTTGAGGTTGCCATATGTGTTGTTTCCGCAAGACTCACGTAATAAACATTTTAGAACTCATTCTTTCATGAGATATTTGTATTATATCGACCTGTGGGGCAAATTGCCAGACGCCTTTAAGCGGCCTGTTGATATTTTCCTTTACCGCCTTAAGTATCGCGGGCTTGAGCTCATCAATGACCTTCTGGCCATCAAAATGCTGCAGCATTCCAAGCCGCAAGGCAGCACCAACTATGCTTACAGAAAATGAGTAGAGCATCATAAGTGCAGCCTTTCTTTTTGGAATTGAAAGCGCATTAGCTCCAACTGCTAGTGCCACAGGATACAATCCATAAGCTCGGCCTCCTCTTATAGCATCTTCGTATTGTGAGAGGATCTTGTTGTCTGAGAATGAGCCTATGCAGCGCACAAGCTGCGTACCAGATCTGATGGATGCCTCTCTGATCTCTTGTACAAGCTTCATTGAGAATATCGTCCTGTCTACTTCAAGCAATTTTGGAAGGTTGGATTTTGCAGCTTGTTCATAGGCATTTCCAAGCGCAGTACAATCTGCAGGCCCTATTTGATACTCAATGTAAGTTGTAATAAGGTCGCGAAGCTGTCCTGTTTTCATTTTCTTATCCCCCCCGTAAAAAATAGCTTCGAGCCCATTTGACATAGAATACATGCCTGATGGAAAAAAAGAATCCGATAGCTGCATCATACTTAGGTCCGCAGCATATGTGGTGAGGTGACGATCTTCTTCTTCTTCAGTGCTCATGTACATCCATGCCTCATTCTTCTGGTTCAAAAACCATTTTAGCCCGGGTTATCTCTAGATGATCCAAAAGCCTGCCAAATATCTTTTTGAACATCTCAATTTCTGAATCTGTTTGTATTGGAAAATAGATCTTTCTTCCTTCAAGCTTGATCGGTCTATGTAGATTCCCTATTGTGTGTCCAATCGTGACTGGCACTTGAACAGCATCATGCTCATGGATATTGTCCTTAACCTGTATCACTGCAAGGTTCTCCGGTTCAAGTTCAATGATAATCATCTTGTCATTTTCAACCATAAGGACGTCTCCGTGCCTAAGCTTTGTGCCTGGCGCCATGGCGAGGACAGTATCTGTCCCCTTGCTTGATTTCTTGCGCATTCTGACGCGTTGTGCTTCCATTTTGTTTATCCTTATGGATTCACATAAGGATTTAGATGACATCTCCTCGTATAACCTTCTCAGGTTTCTGTCATGGTGTATGTTTCCCATTATCGAATTAATTGTAATCATTTTTTGTTTGCTCTTCCCCTATGCTTTCTTTTTCTCTGTTGATGTTGCAGCTTCTTCCCTAGCTTGCCTCCTTGTTTGTTTTATCATTTTCCTTTGATGATTTGTCTTAATTGCCTTTATCATATCTACTAGCCTTTGTGTATAATCAAGATATCCATAATGTCCGTATAAGGATCTTGGAACAGTAGCAAAGACAAGCCCGTCACTGTCCATCTTTACTTTAGCGCCAACCTCAAACCTTTCTGTAATGATACAGATTGTAGCTCTATGATCAGGAAAGTCAAGGTTTAGGTGTGATGCTGGATCTATCAAGCCAGAGATCAGTGCTATCTTGCCTCCAGCAACAGTCACATGTCTTATCTTAGTTGGATCTAATACATTCATACCACTGTCTACATTAGATTCTTCTACACAGTGTCTAATCATAGAACAGGGAGTCACCTTCTTGTCTCTGACAGGGCGTGCTGGCTGAGATCTTCTGCTGCAAGGTTTCTGTCTATCCTCAGAACAGACCTGGCAATTTCACCGGATGCTTGCAGTGCCATCGTCTTGACCATTAATGGGTCTATGATGCCTGTCTTCCACATGTCAATAGCCTCACCTGTGTTGATATCTATGCCGTACGCAGGAGGAGATGCCTTTGCTGCCATTACCTTTTCAAGACCGTTAAAACCGGCATTGGCTAGTATTTGTCGCATAATGCTTTCAAGCGCAGACGCCACCACTTCAAGTCCTACCTGTTCTAACCCTTTGAGGCGAAGGCCCTTCACCTTATCTATTATGTGCAATTCAGCAGCTCCTCCTCCTGGTACAATACCTTTGTTTAGAGCTGCTTCTGCAGCATTAACACCATCGATCGCAGCTCTCCACCGTTCAAGCGAGGTCTCCTTTGTAGTTCCAGAAACTATCATAGTGACTATGTTTTTGTCTCTGCCACCCTCAAGGTAGATTATGCTATTATCCTCATCTTCTTTAACATGTTCTGCACTACCAAGTATATCCGATCTCTTGAGGTCCTCAATGGCACGTACTGGCTTAGCGCCTGTGTAGCGCGACATGTGCTCGATCTCTTCACCCGATATCCTTGAAGCAAATACTCTTCTTGCAACTAGAATGTCCTCTACTGCTTGGTCAACTTCTGGAGAAGCGATAAGAATGGTGTTAGCGCCAGTTGCCAGCATGGCATCGACTATCTCTTTTGATTTTGAGATCCGGTCATTTTCCATCAGCAGGATTTCCTGATACTTATTGTTCTCCTTTATCCATGACTCTTTGACAGGCTTGAGATCAAGCTTTGCAATCAAGATTCTAGCATTTCTCACCTCAAGGGGGAGTTCCGGATCCATCCTTTTTCTTTCAAGTACAATACCGTTAACCACCTGATCCTCGATGCTTGTCTTGCGTATCACCATTATTGATTTGTTAAAATCATACTCGCCATTGTATTTTGCATTCTCTCCAACCGTTCTAAGAGCCGAAATGACAAGGTTTGCAAGTCTTTCTCCGTCAAGCTTGGATGCTAAAGAAGTTTTAACGACTTGTTCAAGCTCTATATCATTGATTGAAACGTGCTTTGCTTCTTTCTCTAACAGCTGGCATGCAAGTCTTACTCCATTTTCAATTCCTTCTGCAACCTTTGTGGGGTGAACACCTAGCTCCTTTATTAGGCGTTTGCCTTCCTTTATCATTTCTGCAGACATGACTACCGCAGTAGTCGTGCCGTCTCCGACCAGCTGCTCCTGTCGTTCGGCTATCTCTACAATCATTCTTGCAACTGGATGAATGGCTTTAAGTGAAAGCAGTATTGTAACACCATCGTTTGACACATGTCGATTCATTGCCTGATCTATAAGCAGCTTGTCAAGTCCCTTAGGTCCAAGGGTAGTGCGGACCGTATCGGCAACAGCCATTACTGCATTAGAATTGGACTCGAGTGCATTGAATTCAACATTTTCGGCCATTGGCCGCCACACACCAAAATTGGGGTTTGTTGACATGATATGAGTAGAAGAGCAAAGGAGATGCAGATAAATGTATTTCAATGAATAATAAAAAAGAAACAGGCAAGGGAAAAAACAGCGGGCCAACCAAAAGCAAGCCCACTTGTATTGTTGCCTCGATCCTTTATGCCATAAAGTATCTTTGTGCTAGGGCTAGCTCCTCTGCTGCGTCTACTGTAGCTATCTTGCCGTCCAGTTTTACTTCATAGGTTTCTGGGTCTATGTCGATCTTAGGTGTTGCATCATTCCATACCATGTCCTTCTTGCTAATGTTTCTGCAATTCTTCACCGGAAGCATGCCTTTCTCAAGACCGAGTTTCTCAGGCACGCCTAACTCTACAGCCCTCTTGGAAGTCAAGGTAAAGGAAGTCGTCTTTACTGCTCTGCCGAATGCTCCAAACATCGGCTTATAATATACTGGTTCAGGTGTAGGGATAGAAGCGTTTGGATCACCCATTATGGACCACGCTATGAATCCTCCTTTAATCACCATTTTTGGTTTGGCCGCAAAGAAAGTTGTAGGATATATGACTAGGTCAGCTATTTTTCCGTCTTCTAGGGAGCCAAGATCTTCTGCAACACCTTGTGTAATAGCACAGTTTATTGTTGTCTTTGCTATGTATCTCTTTGCCCTTAAATTATCATTATCGCCGGTTTCTTCCTTTAACCTGCCCTTCATCTTCTTCATCTTATCAGCTGTTTGCCAAGCGCGGATCGCGACTTCACCGATCCTGCCCATTGCTTGGCTGTCTGATGAATACATGCTCAGTACTCCTTCGTCATGCAGAACGTCTTCTGCTGCTATTGTTTCAGTACGAATTCTAGATTCTGCAAATGCCACATCTTCAGCCACAGCAGGATTCAGGTGGTGGCAGAACATCAGCATATCCAAGTGCTCATCAACAGTATTACGCGTATAAGGCCTAGTGGGGTTGGTCGAAGATGGCAACGCGAACATCTCTCCAGCAATTTTCATGATGTCTGGAGTATGACCTCCTCCTGCGCCTTCTGTGTGATATGTGTGCAAAGTTCTTCCATCTATTGCATTGATTGTGTCCTGTACATAAGCGCACTCGTTAATCGAGTCTGTATGTATGGCTAACTGTGTATCTGTTGCATCACATGCCTTAAGAGATGCATCAAGAACCGCTGCTGTAGTTCCCCAATCTTCATGATCCTTCAGTCCACATGCACCTGCCTCTATTTGTTCCAGCTGTGTTGCAAGAGATGGATGAGAATCGTTGCCTTTCCCCAAGAATCCCCAATTCAAAGGCATATCTTCAACAGCCTCCATCATTCTGCTGATATTGAATACACCAGGTGTACATGTTGTTGCCTTTGTTCCATCTGCAGGTCCTGTTCCGCCACCTACCATAGTTGTTATCCCATTGCTTATAGCATCTATGTATTGCTGAGGACTGATCATATGCACGTGGTTGTCCCAATGTCCTGGAGTGCATATAGTATGTTCGCCTGCAGTAGCTTCAGTGCATGCTGAGACCACCAAATTCGAATCTACTTTGTCCATAGTATGCGGATTGCCCGCCTTGCCTACTCCAGCTATCCTGCCGTCCTTGATCCCAATATCTGCTTTGATGATGCCTAAAATGGGGTCAAGAACTACTGCATTTGTTATTACGAAATCTATTGCGCCATTTTTGTTCGTGACCCCCGGCGTCTGAGCAAGGCCATCTCTTAATGTCTTGCCGCCGCCAAAGACGCACTCATCTCCAGGCGTTATCAGGTCCTTTTCTATCTGAATAATAAGGTCCGTATCTCCAAGCCTCACTTTGTCACCAGTAGTTGGGCCAAACAGGTCTGTGTATTGTTTGCGAGTTAATTTGAGAACCATCTCTCTTTTCTACCTTCTCCTTCCCTTTCTCTCTCCTACGCTCCCCTGAAGCCAAGCTTTTTGGCTTTCTCAAGTGCTGCATTCTTCACTATGCTAGAATTAAGGCCGCCCATAGTTAGACCATTGAATCCAAAGCAGATCCTCTTTCCACCTAGTTCACACAATTCAACCTCTTTTGTGTCGCCAGGTTCGAATCTTATGGAAGTTCCTGCCGGAATGTTCAGTCTGTAGCCGAAAGTCTTCTCCCTTGGAAACTCCATAGCTCTGTTAACCTCGAAGAAGTGTGTATGTGACCCGATCTGGCACGGTCTATCTCCCTTATTGCTCACCGTTACCTTGATTGTGTTTCTGTTCTCATTACAAATTACAGGTTCTGAGGACAGGATATATTCACCCGGGCTCAAAGTTCTTGCAGCCTCCTTATTCTTTATGCTTTTTCTTCTTCTTCTTTCTTCCTCTTCTTCCTCTGTTGCTGCTGTTCGTAGTTCTCTTTCTTTTAAAACTTTCTTCTTTTCTACCATCTATATATATTTCACCTATTGAATGGGATCATGCACTGTGACCAACTTGGTTCCATCGGGGAATGTGGCCTCTGCCTGAACTGTATGGATAAGCTCTGGGACTCCATCCATAACATCAGACTTTTTTAGTATCGCCCTTGCAGACTGCATCAAATCTGCAACGGTTTTACCTTCTCGTGCTCCTTCTACTATGTAATTAGCTATGTATGCTACCGACTCTGGGTAGTTCAATTTTACGCCGCGATTTTTTCGCCCTTCTGCGATCTGAGCTGCTATCCAGATCCACATTTTTTCCATTTCTCTTGGTGCTAGCATCATTTTTGTATGATACCTCTTTTACTTTATACTTAAGTGAGGTATTTTAAATTTAGAAAATGAACTATTTCAATAGTGATTTTCTTGTACCTCTGAATTACTCAAAAAGTCTGTCATGTCATTTTTGCCAATGTCGGCAACAATAATTTCTCCATCTACTCTCAGGCTGGAATTTTTCCTATTAGAAAGAGTGATTTGCATCTAAAGATTAATGTAAAGATCTGAATAAAGGTACTCAAGCTTTATGCTGGATACTATCAATGCTGTAATTGAGCCTCTCTTTAATATTGTGGAGAGCAACATCAATGTAGCGGCTCCAACAGGCATCCTTCTTTTGGGCCTTGTAACAGGCTTGCGTCATTCGATTGAGGCAGATCATGTGGCAGCAGTGCTTTCAGTTGTTGCATCAAAAAACTACCACAACAATATCAAGCGTGCTTCTATGCTTGGTGCAATATGGGGACTTGGTCATACTGCTTCACTTTTTGTTGCAGGACTCATAGTATTGCTGCTTGCAGTCAATATCAGCGAGATGGTAAGCAACAGTCTGGAATTTGGTGTAGGCATAATGCTGTTGTTTCTAGGTATCACCACTTTCACAGGATGGAGCATTGGCAAGTTCTTTAGAGGTCTGCAACATCAAAAGTCACGATCACATGATCACATCCATTACCATCAGGACAGTGTTGTTCATTCGCATGGACATGTTCATGACAGGGAACACAAACATGGGCACAAGTCGCTCATCATTGGCATGGTTCACGGGATGGCCGGAAGTGGAGCATTGCTACTTATAGTACTGTCAACTATCAATTCTATACCTCTAGGGTTGGCGTACATCGCAATCTTTGGAGCGGGTTCTATTGGGGGAATGGCTGGAATAAGCATGCTCATAGGGATACCCTTTGTCAAACTTTCCAATTCAGCAAAGATTAGTATTGCTCTTAGATATGCTGCTGCAATAACAACACTTGCAATTGGTGCAGGTATGATATACGATCTAGTCTGGATAGACCAAATATTCACCTCATAACCATGACAGGAATAGATATCACTTCTTTACAACTTTTCTGCTTACGTGGCCTATTTCTTCACTGTTGCTAAGTCCTGTTGCTCCCGTAACTATCGTGTCCACATTCATTTTTTGCTACTTCAATTATCTTCGTCGCAGGATCTCCAAGCTTGACTATCCTTTCATAGTAGTCTCTTGCAGGCTGGGGGATCGTGATGCTTCGAAGCTTCCGTGTTACTTGCTACTCTATCTCATAAGCAGGCTCGTCATCCAAGACTCCTCATGTTCGTTAGCCCATTCTATGACGTTCAAGATAGTTATCATCACTCTTTCATCGAAGCTGATGCTGCTGCTGTTACTGCTGCTGTAAATGATTGCAGCGTACTCAAGCGCGCGTAGGGATTGCTGCGATCCATCTACTGGCCCTAGGATCCTTTTTTGTAGCTACGAGAGTCGAAGGCATAGTAGTAGGTATTGTGTTGTGTCGCTTTTTCAACAATTGATCCTTGGCCTACTCGCTTCAGAACATTGGCTATGCCAACACGTGATTCTACCATGGCAAAAGTACAATAATAATAGTTGCAGATCTAGCAGCCCAAGTCAGTGCTATTACAACCCATGCAGCATATACGCCTCATGAGAAGAAACACATCCTAAAAGATAGAGCGGTACAGGCCAGGCCACAACAACAAGGATAAGGGTCAAGGTAATGCCAAATTTGTACCCAAATTTCGACCTACTCTTTACTCTTCATCATTCTCATGTTGTATTGTCCGCCGAAACTTTGCATCAACAATCGTTATCTTTTGTTTCATTACCCTAAAGTCAAAAACTTATCAGGTTTTATCAAACTTACAAGAAATGTTACAATAATACCACCCACTAGAATTGATGTATGTTAATCCTGCTTGTTCTTTGTAGATGCATGCAATGCTGCATAAATGAATGGTAGTAGGGTACTAGCCTCGCCATGTATCGTCGTTTGGGAGGCCCTAGTGGTCACCTTTCCCCATGATATTGCCTCAGCGACTAGCGCGCCGCTCAGGCTGCCATCCCATTCGTTAGCTGTAGTTATGTAAACAGCATAGTCAAGTCCACCTCTGAACTGGTTCCACCATAATGTATGATGCTTTGAAATTCCTCCTCCAATCATGAATGCGCCCGACTTGTTGGCCTCAAAGACAAGGTCGGATAGCTTGCTTTGATCCTTCAATATGTCTATTTTGAGGTCTTTGTGTTGCTGGTAAAACAACCATACTTGGCTTCCGACTGCGCCGTCTACTATGCCAGGAACAATAACTGGGATTTTGTTTTTGTTGGCCCAATAAAGGAACGACGATTCGTCAAGGGTACTCCCTATGTAGCTAGCTATCTCATAAGTCGCGACATCACGCCTGCCCTCCTTGTACATGTTGTTTAGGCACTTTTGCACTTTCTCTTCAATGACCGGACCATAGTTCTCCATTGGTACAAGGACATTGCCAAGTCTGTGGATGTTATTTTCAAGCAGCATGCCATCATCCATGCGAAAGTCACCGGCATAATACCTGTCATATGTTCTTGCGATATCGTGGTCGATTGCACCACATGTAGTGATGATGACATTAAACATGTTATTCTTCAGCATATCACGTATGATGCCTCTTGCACCTGTTGACATTAGTGAGCCAACGAATGAAAGGAACTTGGTACAGTCCTGCTCATTCATCATACTCCGGAGGATGTCAACGCCATAGGCAAGATTCCTCGATTCAAAGCCGCCAGAATTTGCCATTTCGGAGAGGATTGATTGAATATCATCATACTGTTTTATGTCATAATCCCTTACTTCACTGCTCAAAAGGTCTCTATTTGCTTTCCTTCCGTTATCTGCCATGCAGGCTTTTTCAGAGCAACTATACTAATGAGTCTTTCTTGTCTATGAATTGATAGCAGGGCAAAAGCGGCAGGGAACATGAAACCCATCGGGTTGGCAAGGCCGATTCTTTCTTGCAATTTTGATCGATCCAAGTCGTCATGGTAGTAGTAGTAGTAAGAGTGTGTGCTGTCACGTTAGAATGTAGACAAATGCAGAAAGAGCCTCTATCTCTATATCATAGCCAATTTGCCTAGGATATGATACTAATGTAATACGATTACTATTACTATCATTATCACAAATATTACAACTACATATATTACATGTACACACTTCTATACACCCATGTGAGGCATATACACACTTGCCTGTCTTTTGCGCTAATAATCAAAGGAAACTGGTGGTGTGTACTTTTAAAGCAAGGATTATTTTACTAGAATGGTGGACAGTAGACATTCCTTTATTGGAAAGAAAATTGACCCTCCAGCTATTTCTGCCAACATGACTATTCCTCAACTTGTCCAGTTTTATAGCTCAACCGGCTATAATGCTCGACGGCTGGCTGAAGCTGCAGACATGCTGCAGGACATGATAAATATCGACTCAACAGTTTGTCTGACACTGGCTGGCGCAATGACTCCTATTGGTCTTGGTATAACAATATCAGGAATGATAGAGGCCGGCTTTATCGATTGGATAGTGTCAACTGGCGCCAATGTTTATCATGACCTCCATTTTGCTTATAACCTACCAGTGCGTCAGGGTCATTTTGATGTCAATGACGATATACTCTATGCAAGACAAATAGTGAGGATCTATGACGTGTACATAAAAGAGGCAGGTACACTTCAGGCGCAGGACGTTATTTTGCAAAAGGAGATCAGAAGGGGCAGTATTAGGCAGATCATACCACAAAATTGCTCCACAGCAGACATTGCTTATGCGCTTGGAAAGGCAGCCAAAGAAAATGCAAAATATCCTGAAAAGTCATTTCTAGTTAAGGCATATGAGCACGGAGTACCTGTTTACATGCCGGCTATAGGCGACTCGTCAGTAGGGCTTAACATGCTTCCACTCTTGCTTGAAGGTAAAGGCATTTTCCCTAATGTGATACTTGATGTAGCCGAGTCTGCTGCAATATTGTGGAAGAGCAAGCGGTCTGGCGGGTTGGAGCTTGGTGGCGGGGTTCCAAAGAACTTTTTTCAGCAAACTGGGCCAGCACTTTATCAGATATTGAAGGTGAAAGAAGGAGGACAGGACTATCTCATTCAGTTGACAGATGCCCGCGCAGACACAGGAGGCCTATCTGGTGCCACCTTACAGGAGGGTAAAAGCTGGGGCAAGATCAAGAGCTCCCATAGAGGAAATGTCGTTGTGTACGGCGATTCATCAGTATATTTTCCAATACTCTGCTCGTATGTCATGTCAATATGCAAACATAGGAAATACAAGCAGATATACAATAAAAAAAATGGCTGGGTAGAAGAAATGAAAAAGATCTACTTTAAGAATAGAAAAAGAAGAAATGATCAGATATAGCTTTCAGACTTGATTACCCATCTCCCGGCTTTCCTATTCATTTCTATCTGGCCTACATGGTTTCCGTTGGAATATACCTTGCCGTATTCTGATGAAGCTCCAAACATTGCAGACAATAGGTCGCGCTTTTCATGGTAGCCTGATTCGATCACTTTGGCGCGCAACTGTTTGCTTGCTTTCTTGATAATATTACGAGCGGCAGACCAGTCGCCACTCCAGGTTATCATTTCAAAGCTGCCGAACTTGACAGTCTGCATTGAATACCCAGTTAGCTTGCATTCAAACTTGTAGTTGTTCTTTTTTGCGTACGCATTTATCCACTCTATTGCTTGTTGCGCCTTCCGATGCTCTACTGCAAAGTTGTCTGATCCAGCCAACATCTATCTTTGCCCTTTTGATATATTTATTCTGAAATCATAAAGTCAAACACCCTCCAAAAAGAAGGGAAACCTGAGACAGAGAGATTGTTATTGCAGCAGTAAAGGGAGGTCATCAATATGTAGCCCAGTTGTGTTACACAACAACAATAACAGTAACAATAACAACAAGATGCAAGATACTGACTTGATCACCTCACGTTGTATCAGTAACTGTGACGCTCTGCAATAATTGTGCAAGCGTCAAAAACTATACTACTACTACTACTGCTGCTGCTGCCAAGAGTTCATGTTTATATGCAAGGCATAGCTAATTAATAGTAATAATAATAATAGTAATAATAGAAATGGTGATAATAATGGTAACAACTTTATCCTATATTGTGACATTACCCACATGGATCAAGGAGAGCCAGGCCTAGACTATAACGATTCTAACCTCAATCCTCTTGTATGTGACATTTGCAGCAAGTCATTTGATAGTTTAGA
>CAYWRR010000022.1:10188-17720 GCA_964460425.1 uncultured Nitrososphaera sp. | reverse complement strand
CAAGTTGAAAAAAGGAGACCGAGCAGTAGTTACATCTTATGATTATATCTATCATGACTGAACTTCTCCTATAGAACTATCTGTGAAACTGCTCCACATTCTTTTTCCCTAAAAATTAATGCTCGCTATTCTTACACTCCTAGTCTAGAGTATAGTGCTAATGTTTTGAAGGCATATAAGCAGCTTAAACTGAAGGAGACTGAAAAACTAATAATTGTATGAAATATGAACCTGGTGTAGTTAATAACCTAAATCTGTTTGTGCATATATCGCTGTCGCCAATCTATCTATATATAACCTTACTTTAAGTTATAGCGAATAGCGCCGATTACTGCCAAATTCCTTTTCTTCATCAGTATCTGGTGATAGTCTTGCCAAGGTAATTGGTCATATCGAATATTTCCTTATAGTAACTCCCTAGTGATCTAGTTCTTACTTTACGCCCGCAATCGGGTGCAGGACAGTAATGGGCTGACTTCTGGTAAGCCTGTGGCGAATAAAGTCTCTCGCAACGGCTGCCTCTCAAGTATTGCTAACTAGCAGGGCGAAACTCTGGTACGACAATGGTTCCTATCACCTCTAGTTTTTGAGAGCCTTGTGGGACAAATACAGTTATTTCTCTTATATCATCGCTTGATAGCGTTTCCTCGTACTCTCCTGCTCTGCCATCAATAACCACCTGAAACTGAGAGTCTTCTACCCCATCGTCACTTTTGGCGTCAAGCATTGCTCTGAGTATTTGTATTGAAATGTCTCCGCCATCTCGGGTATCGACATCAATTGTCAACCTCTTATTAACGATCTCTAAGACAGCATGTGAAGCTGCGGTATCCTGACCATGGAACTTGATACTCCCAAGTGCAGCCATAGGCGTGTCTAATGTAATAACTTCCAACGTTGTAGCCATTGACTCTGGACCTATGACCAGGACTTTGTCGGCGAATTTGGTCGATGCATAAAGCGTGTGAATCACTGGGTCTGACACTATATCGAATAGTGTGTTATCCATTTCTATTGTTGAGATGATTTCGTTTGTCTGTCCATCGATTTTCAAGATGGTGTTCCTGCCCATATATGACACATAGACCATGTGCTCGCTTGGGTCAACTGAAACATCCTGCACTTCGCTGCCAACAGGAATTTTGCCAACAACTTCATGCGTTGCGATGTCTAGCACTGCAATATAGAAGCAAGCGCGGTGAGTGATGTATGCCAGGCTCCTTTGACTATCTACATCAATCCCCCAAGGAGCGCATCCCCTCATGACAGTATCTATTATCTCGTTTGTTTCCATAGAAATTAGAGTGACATCTTGAGTAGCCTCGCTTGCAACAAGCAATATGTTGGAGACAGGGTCAGCTTTGACAATAAATGTGTGTGCAGGAACATTTACCGCGTCTACAGCTGCATCGACATTTGTATCTATTACGGCTATAGAATTGGCGTTAAAATTTGCGACATATAACATGCCATTTGCTGGATCGTAGTCCATTGTCCAATCCCCTGTGAGGAAAGTCACTTCTTCTGGAAAGTTATCCTTTGGGAAATACCAGTATGTGATTTGAAAATCTGGCAGTGGAGCTGTCTTCAAGAATCTCTTTGAATCAAGCTCATAAATATCAATACCACCACTTTCAAAGGTTGCAACATAGAGACGGTTCTTTTCTGGAACTGCTTCAACTGCCATTACTCCTCCATTGGTTGCCACATTTGCAACGTGCTGTCCTGACGTGGTATTGATGATTGAAACTTCTGGCTCACCTAGATAAGACACATATAGCAAATCGCCTGCTAATGACATTCGCATCGGACGACTTGTAACATCAATCTCATCCAAGACATGATGAGCATAGGCTCGATTATCATCAGAAGCTGGTGAAGTTAACATTGGAAAAAATGCAATAGCCATTGATGAGATAGCATAAGCAGTGGAAGAAATATCCTCTTTGAAATAGATTTAATAAACCACATTTTTTTCTCCTGCGATATTCCGATTTTGCTATCTTCTACATTTATCATAATGTTATGGCAAACGAATTGCCAATTAAGAATTACTATTGGTCTGCATTAAAAGGTGTCCTTATCTCTTAAATAACATCTTGGCTCAGATTATGACATGTCTGAAGTTGGTGGACAAAAGATGCACGAATGTGGCTGTGAGCGGGGAGCGCAGCACAAGCATGTCGGAGAAGAGTGCGTACACGAGGATACTGGCACCCGGCATAAAATACATGACTGCGAGTGTTGCACATGATGACAGATTCATCCCCAAAATATGGAAGACAGGTGGAGCGAGCTACTACTACTACATAATGAAGGTTTACATAGTACTTCGCGAGACGGGTAGGGAGGAAGGCTGCGACAGGATAGTAGCAATATTTGGTAATGAGCTAAAGGCTCCGGATGCTATCGAAGAAGACGAATCTTGCTATTATAGAGAGTATATGAAGTCCACCAATAATGAACAACTAGCAAGAGAGTGAAGCACCAGCGGCATGTCGGGCTTCATGTTTCAAGAGTTAACAAATTTGCTTCGTGACCCTGTGATAATTAGAGACGTAACTGTAGTTGACATAGCCAGCCCTTCAGTGCTTGAGCTGCTAGAATCCGGCTTGTCGAGAAATGACATAAAGTATGCCCTTACAAAAGGCGTTATTTCCTTTGTCTGGTCACCCCCATACACCTCCTATTCTGAATTTTACAGGCCGCTAGAAATAACAGAACTTGCAGACATCTTTGCGAGTGAAGAGGCCTATTACAATTCTCTTAGGAGCAAGGTGGTCCTGTCCAAACTTGGACTGTTTATCCTCGATTGCATAAAGGAATGCGAAACTGGTGAACAAATACTTGATAGAGCCATAGAATGGTTTGATAAATCAGAGTTTAGTCCTCCAACACGGCCTCATAAGTAAGGAACTTCAGGTTGATTGTAAAAGTTATGCAGTGAAATGCACAACAATCTCTACCTTTTTATAAGCAGTATATATCTACAATTCAAATATTGAATTGAACCATGACTAGTTATCCCGCCGCCAATAACAGTGTAAAAAGCAGAATAAGCAGGCCAGAAAAAGGAGGATTTCTACCAGGCGGAATAAACCTGGCACCGTGTGAGAACCCCTTGCCGCCTCTTGAAAAGGCGATAGAGGCAGCAAGAAATGAAATGCCACTCAGCAACCACCACTATACCAAGCCATATTCTTTAAAACTCAGGGAGACCATTTCGCAGCATATCGATGTGCATTCGGAAAATATCTATATCAACACCGGCTCTGAACTTATTCTCAGGTAGCTGTCCCGCTTTATGGCAGAAAAGTGCACCTGATATCTCCTACTTAGCACCTGTTTGAGGAAATCCAGATGTCAAGATGCACACCATTTTGTGGGAGGAGTAAGAAGATGACTTCCTTTTTGATATGACAAGATTTCCTAGACCCGAAAATACGAGCATAGCATTCATCGTTAATGCAAACAACCCTACAAGCAGCATCTTTGATATACATGAAAACTCTCTATCATTCAAATACATTCAAATACCATTTTCCTTATCGATGAGGCATTCATTGAGTTTGGTGGAAAGTCTGCAACTGACCTAGTCTCCAAATACAAGAATGTGGTAGGAATGCGCACATTTTCAAAAGCATTCAGCTTGGCAGGATGTAGAGTAGGGTATACAATTACCAATAAGGAGCTGATATCTTATCTGGATAGCCACAACGACGCCTATATCCTCTGGCAAGGCCATCTGAGGCTGCTGCCACAGAATCGCTCAACAGGTTCGACAAGATAAGGGAAAGGGTTACTATTCTGTGCCAAATGGCCAGAGATCTGGACCAGCAGCTGTAAAAATCGGGGATCAAAGTATATCCAGAGACTTTCTTTTTCCGATCAAGTTACGATACAGGGATATTAGTCAGACCAGTTTTCTGAGCGACTGGCACGGGATAAAGTGCATGTCAGGGAGCTTCGTCTTCAAGGCCTTGAAAACAAGTTTGTCAGGTTTGCAACTTCAACTGCATATAACGATAGCACACTTCTCAAGAGTATCAAAGAAATATTTGGGAAAGCGTGATGGCGTCAGTGTACACGGAGGACTGGACATTCCCGTAATAGCAGTAAAAGCAAAATCCTTGAAAAATTATTGCTACTATTCTGATTTCATTAGTACGCGGGCAAATGAGACAAATGGTTTGATGATCATCTTTCGATTTTTGAGTCAGAATTGAACTTCCTCAAGGATATGGGTATGTCGAAAAAAATATTGACAGGGAATCGGAACCAGCTTATTTGCGAGCAGGGTTGCAGCTAACGATCCTAGGTTGTTGGCGTCGATCCTTTATGGCCCTGACTGTGCTCAAGATATTAATTGTGGATAGAGCAGGGACGAGGACATAACTATCCTCACAGAACTGGCAAATAGCTTCCATTTGCTGACTATTTCTTCAACTGTATAATCATGGTAAATACCTTTAGCTTCTTGCAAACCCAGAGTTGTCATCGCTGAATGTCTTATAGTGATCTGGGCTGGGGCCATGTAGTTAGTTGCGAGACCTCTGTAGAATCGTCTTGGAGCAGGCAATACAGGAAAAAGAAAAGAAGAGCACAGAGGATTTACCGCCAATCAAGACTGTATAAGGTTTCTGGTGATATATCCGATTTGATACAAAATCTTTTGGCATGTAAATTGTCGATGTACAAGGGATGTTCTGTTATACTTTTTCTTTTCTGCTGCGCCTAGAAATGGCCAATTGCTGCTCTTTGGTTTAAGTAGAAGAAGAAAACACACCCTGCCTTTCAACTTCTTTCCATGTGTTTCGATGAAAAACTTTTATGGATTAAGGGATCGTAGTTCAAATTTTTCATGTTTCAGGTCTTTACCTGCACTGCACCGTAACCACTTTTATCTTCCTTCTTTGAAGTATCCAGCTCCTTAAACTCCGCTCATCTCAAGTCTTATGCCTGTGTGGTCCTTTGATATTGTGTTCTTGTCTAATATAGACAGATCTGACACATGCGCTGCCGTATCTATAATCAAATGGATGGTTACTGCTATTTTTCTTTTTCAAATCCCTCTTTGTGAATCCAGTAGTAAGACACTCTATCAGCACCTATCCAATACGTTTCAGTGCCAGAGTCAACTACTATTTCCTTTGTGGAATCATCAAACTTTACATTATGCGTATGCAATTCGATTTTCTCGCCAGTATCAAGCCGGATCATTACTTCGCCATTCTTTTGCAAGCTTGTTTTTAATGCTTCGTAAATTGCCATGATGTTAGTGACAGAAGCAAAAATGGCTTATAATAATATTTGGTCCAAAATATGATACGTTTAGCAGGGCTTATTTCTGACAATAAAGCCACAACCAGTTGATGAGATCATTTCATTTAACATGCACAGAAATATTTTCCTATGATATAACTAGAAGAACGAGTGTTATATTTACTGTCAAAGCTAGCTAGTATTTTTATTATTTGAAAAAAGAGAAAGGAGAAGTTGCCGAGTGTCCTTCGCTCTGTCATCTTTTTCAATCACCTTTATCGTATACTCAGGGCTCGATAAAGTTGCCCTGCACGCGTTATGCGCGCGGCGCCGAATGAATAGTAGACTCCCTGTGCGGAGCGTACGTGTCGATCTGGTTATAGTCGCTAGATCTGATTTCTATAAGCAACTTGTTGGTTGACGGGAAGAAATTGGTATATATGCTGTTCTTCGCGTGTCCATATCAAACATTGTGAAATAATAGCTTGCCTCTGTTGAGTCTTCTAAGGCAACTGTAGTGGGTTCAAATTTTAGCAGGTTTTTATGTCGAATTGTGATAGGTTCCAGCTGCTTATACCTGTTCCAGTTGAGAATTCAAAATTGTTTACTGCTTCTAGCTCGCAACTTAAGTGTATTACTCCAAATCTCCACGCGTGAATTATGCAATAGTATCGATAGTCTCAAGCAAAATTGAATTTATTGTGAAAGAAGTATTGATATGAAAGAGGTATTGATGCGGCATTACCCAGGAATTGAATAGCACCCTGCATTTTCATATCTTGGTCTTGCACTGGTTATTGTATGTGACTTTTCAGGGTCACTTTTGAACCATGAGACTTCAGTATGTGCTGGAACTGCAATCAAAGGTGGGAAGTAATGGCAGAGGCTTCTTGTTGTACTGCACCCGGAATAATGTCTAGCACATATGTTCCGCCGAAGGTGTTGAATGTAAAGGCATTCATCGTGGTAGAGACGGTTGCGAAACTATAGAAAGTACTATGTTCCCATCCAGATGGATATTTTGATGCTAGCAGAGTTCTGAAATGATGATGCATTGTTGTATTTAGTTTATGCATTGACAATCCTTTAGGCATTTTGCAATTCAGGATATTCAAAAAGCTTGCTATAATCTTCAGTGCGTACTTGGTTCAAGAGAAGGGAATCGATAAGGACAGTAACAATTGACTAAATTGGTCTAAATTAAAGCATTTCTATCAAAACCTGGATTTCCAAGTCAACTTCGCAACTGGCAAATGGATGGCCGTGGTAGAAGTAGTACCGACAGCATGTCTGCTATCAACAGTAGGAAAACTAATAACGATCATATTGACAAAAAATCTGTGATAAATTAATCAGTATATTATTTCCAAAAGAACACCAAGCAGTTAACTGCTATATAATGATAAGTCCAACAATTGATAAAAATTGTTAAAGATTACATATGGCAACCAGGTATACATTCATGTTGGCCAGTGAGTACTTCATAGTGGCTCTGTTAACTTAAGGTAAGCAAAATCTGTATAGCTAGGGTTGTCTAGCTTTTCATGACCAAATGAATCGCAATAGGACAGAAGACCAAGCTATAATCAGGTATGCAATGTACTTGTATTTTAGTTCTAGGAGGAGCTTCAGACTGACGGTCACATGCTTGGAATCCTAGTAAGAAGGAGCCATGTTTCCATCTGGAAATAGGTCCAGAAATATTCTGGAATAGCTGGTAATAATAGATTCAGGACACACAGGAATGTAGTCCGGGAGATATATTCGTTGATGAGATGCTTCTCTAGATAGATGGTCAGGACTATTATTGGCTATAAATAGCCTACTATGAGCCTAACCTGAACTCATATATCTCATGATGCATATCTGTCAAGGGATAGGACGATTTTTGTTTGCTCCCAGTTCTTCAAGAAGCTTAGGGATAAGTGTGGTGGTAGGGAACCAACATTCACAGAGATGGTGCTCCATATGGTACAATAATACATGCTACAGATGGCTTAGACTGAAGCATCTCAGATATATGGTATCAAAATGAAGAGAATGTGATGCAGAGGTTCATACAACGACATCTAAAGGACCGGACAGACGAATGTCTTTTGATGATGATCATTTCCCTTGCAGAAAATTAGGCTGTGACAGGAAAACATGTATGGAATTGGCTGAAACTATTCTTCGTGTATCTGTACATATGTATTATGCTGACTACAGAATGCGATTTAATAATATTTTTTTTGTGATTGGAGGTGATAGTGCTTAAGTTAAGAGCCTTC
>CAYWRR010000022.1:0-10178 GCA_964460425.1 uncultured Nitrososphaera sp. | reverse complement strand
GTAATTGTTGTTATTGTTTCATATCATCATGTCTACTAGGTATGGTAATAATGGTGAATTGTTTTCACTAATAGTCGTTCCTCATGACGGCTCTGCCGCGTCAGATAGAGCACTATCACATGCTACAAAGATTGCCGATATGTCTAAATGCAAACTAATCATTTTACGCGTAATTCCTGAGATTATTCTTCCACAAAAATTCTTTGATCATCCCATACGGTCTAAAATGACTGGCGAGATAGCGAGTACTCATGAATACCTAAAGGAGATTTATCAGGAGCTAAAGACAGAAGCTATAAACACGCTCGAAACTAAGAAAAAAGAGATCGAAAGTGCAGGATGCAAAGTTGAATTGAAAGTAGCCGTAGGTCATCCTAGTAAAAAAATACTTGAATTTGTTGAACAAGAGAGAGCGGACCTAATTGTTATGGGTACCACTGGACTAACAGGGATTTCTAAGATTAGAGCCATCGGAAGTGTAGCTAGGACAGTATCTGAGAGAGCAAAGTGTCCTGTGATGCTCATTCACTAGCTTTTTTGAATGTAATATCTCACACAGTTTTATCGATTATGATTGAAGTAAACTATTTTGAACTGTGCAAGATGTGTACAGTGAAACGAAATGTACTATGTTTCGATGCTACCTTGCCCGAACTATTGTATTATACGTCTTACTTCTTTGGGTATTCCTTAGTATATTAATCAAGAGTGCAACAACATTTGCAGTTGAGCCTCTATATCTAAATTCTCTAAGATAGTCGGTGTAAGCGAGCTTACTGCTAGATTTTTCATGATTTTGCACTATCTTTTACATAAATGCCGGAGACCACCGTTGCTATATTATTCTCAATCGAATTATATAGTGTTAGCATAACAACATTAGGTGAGATATTTAAGTCTAATGTAACAAACATTGGCTTGATAGCAGCGCTATTTATGCTATTACGACCCATGAACCAGCTAGAAAAGAAGATTATTCAGACCTTGTATCCTATTAGTATATATTCAATCACTTTAAGAAATCTTCTGCTATTCGAAATAGAATTGGAGGATAAGGATGATATACAACTAATGACATCCAAACATACAAAAACATAAAAACTATATGCAAGAGGCTATTAGAAGAGAAGGTCTTATGCAGCTGATAGATTAATAATGCTTGAATTACTTTCTATCCCAGATGATTTTGTTGGACATTTACTTAGATCCACAATTGCATTGCTAGTAATCTTAGACCCAGTTGGGATAGTGCCAATATATATCGCACTCACACAACAGATGGAAAGTACAAAGAGGACTCAACTCTCAACGACTGTGATAATCACATCCAGCGCTTTGCTTTTCGTATTTGCCGCTGCAGGAACTCAGCTCTTCAATGTATTTGGAATAACGCTTTCTAGTTTCATGATAGCCGGAGGTGTGTTGCTATTTATTGTTGCCATTGAGTTGCTGACAGGCGGGGGATGGCGCTTTGTAGGCAGCGGCGTTAGCGAAGAGACAGGAGTTGTTCCTCTTGCATTCCCACTTCTCGCTGGACCAGGTGCAATAACTGCGGTGATAATCTCATTTGAATTATCTGGTCTAATAGTCACGGCTATTTCAATATCAGTAGCAATTGGAACCACCTACGTCATCCTAAGGTATGCAAACCGCCTATACAGGCTATTAGGAAAAAGAGGGTCATTGGTAGTTACGAGAGTGTTTGCAGTACTTATTGCAGCTATTGCGATTGAGTATATTGTGGATGGAGTTAAGGCACTTTTTTAGAAAATAAAATAGATATGAGAAGTTCATCTTAGAGGAGAAGTATAGTAGCTAGTATGTGCAGGAGGCATCACTATAATAATAACCAATCCATAGTTATATCAAAAAATAGGCAAAAAATACTTCAGAATGTAGAAGCATTTTTACGCTTTTTGATGGCGCTTCTGTTGACAACCTCCTTCTTCTGCTATTGCTCGATCAGGTGGAATCTTGACATGGCTGCTAGAGTAGGATCCCGTTTGTCTTTCTCATAGAGTCTCTTTGCCAAGTCACTGGCAGTAACTATTCCATATAGCACAGTATCCCTTACAATAGGCAATCTTCTTATCTTGTATTTTGTCATAGTCAGAGCTGCATTGTAGATGCTTATCTCCGGGTCCGCAGTTATGACCGGCTTTGACATTACGTCTGAAGCAATGACCTTGTTAGGATCTTTTCCCTCACTCACTACTCTTCTTACTATGTCTCTTTCAGTGATCATCCCTATAGGAACATTCTTACTATCAACAATCACTACGGCTCCTCGCCCGTGTTTGTTCATCTGGTCCGCCAATTCTTTTATGGTGCTTGATGGGGAAGAGGTTTGCAGGGGCAGTGGGGTCATTATTAATTGTACTTGTACTTCCCTATCATTTGCCATTGAGCTGTTCATTGTGTCACCTGACCTTGACTTTGGTAGTCTCTTCTTCCATCTTTGTAGGAACTTTCTTAGGCAGTTCTATAGTAAGTACTCCGTCTACCATCTTGGCATTCACCTTAGACGGCACTATTTCTTCAGGAATTGGTATTCGCCGCTCAAACGATTTATAGGAACGTTCGTTGTAGACATAGTACCTGCCTTTTTCCTCCGACTTTTCAGACTGTTGCCCAGAAATTTCAATTGCATGTCTGGTGGCCTTAAGATCAATCTTTTCCTTTTCTATTCCAGGTGTTTCCACCTGAAGCTCATATCTGTCGCCTTTATCTACCATGTCACACAGCGGCGCCCTAACTCCAGCCAATGCTCCAAACGGCATAGATGGGAATCTCCAATCAAAAGTGGAAGGCCATGTAGGTGAGAATGCTCGCTCAATGTTTCTTTCTATGTTACGTAGGAAGCTTTCAAATGAGTCTGCACGCGTAGTAAGTCTTTTTGTTTCTTCCTCCGCCTTCCCTTTATCAGATTCTGGTTTTTCAGATGTTGGCATGCAGTAGTATGAGTCTCATAGTATATATGAGAACTTGGTATGCAGTGCATTACAGAGCATTCAATCAGAATAATTACTACTATGAAGTATAGACAGAGATATCATTATGTATCGATTGGATATCCAATCAAACCAAAGCATTTCCCATATCGAGCAGCTATCTTTTGAAAGCGTATGCACCTACAGGATATGTGATGACCAAAGACTCGAAAGGGACTGTGAGAAATATGGACGCAAGTGTTACAAGAATGAGGATCATTCCATCGTTATAGATGGTATAGAAGGAATTTATCTAACTGACACGGAGAAGAAAACCTATGCCTAGTGATATGTATGAAAAGCTGGTACATGTAAAGATAGGCAAGATCATTCTTGAAGGAAACTTGGCCATACCGAAGGCCTCTGAGGGAATAGTTCTTTTTGCACATGGGAGCGGAAGCAGTAGGCACAGCCCTAGGAATCAGTATGTTGCAAGAGTACTTCAGAAGGCTGGTCTGAGCACGTTGTTGATTGACCTGCTCACTGTAGATGAAGAGAGGGTTGACGCCTATACTATGCATATCCGATTTGATATCGGGTTGCTGGCGCAGAGGCTTGCAGGCGCTACAGACTGGCTTGTTACTGGTCAGGAGACACAGCGGCTAAACATAGGCTATTTTGGGGCTAGCACTGGAGCAGCAGCGGCGCTGGTGGCTGCCGCTACTGCTACTGCTTCCAAACATCCCGACCTAGTAAAGGCCATAGTATCGCGAGGAGGCAGGCCCGATCTAGCAGGCCCTTCGTTAGCAGATGTAAAGTCGCCGACACTTCTGATCGTTGGCGGCGACGACACCACTGTCATTGAATTGAACGAACAGGCACTCAAACAAATGCGTACAGAGTGCAAGATCATAATTGTCCCGGGTGCGTCTCACCTGTTTGAGGAGCCAGGCAAGCTTGAAGAAGTTGCAAGCCTTGCTACTGATTGGTTCCTGCAGCATCTGACAAAAGAGGTCAAAGAAAGAAGGCCACACAGACAATAATATTTATTTGTGAATATGTAGCAGGGATGAGTTTCATTATCATACTGGGTTATTGAATTTTCAGAGTATGTTCAACCTCCCCCCAGCAAAATTCTAGTATAGCGCAAACTACTATAGCACAAATAACAACTTTTTTCAGTGTGGTAAAGCATTCCTTTTTTAGGTTTTCCTGAAATCTGACCTAACAATTAATTAGCCCTTTATGACGCCAAGCGGAATCAATCTTGCCACCTTGGTGGCAATTTCTAGGTTGTGCGAAACCTCCGCCACTATGTCGACATCCTTGTACGCCTGTGGAACCTCTTCCACTACGCCTTCGCGCGTCAGCGTTCTGACATAAACTCCCTGCTTCTGAAGAATATCTTTTACTTTTTCCAAAGTATATGCCCGCTTTGCAGCCGATCTGGACATAACTCTGCCAGCGCCATGGGCAGTTGAGCCAAAACTCAGATCCATGGAATTCCTGTTGCCAAGCAACAGCCAGCTGGCAGTGCCCATAGAGCCTGGCAGCATAACCGGCTGACCTAAATTGCGGTAGATCTCCGGTACTTCATCCATGCCTTTAGGAAACGCTCTTGTAGCTCCTTTCCTGTGAAGTACCACCTGCCTCACCCCTTCTCCTTCTATTTCATGCCTCTCTACCTTGGCAATATTGTGAGCAACATCGTAAACCAGACTCATATTTTCAACTTGCTGGTTAGTTAGAGAAAACACTTTCCTGAATGCCCTGCGTACCCAATGGGTAATCATTTGGCGGTTAGTCCATGCAAAATTCAATGCGCAATTCATCGCAGCACAATAGTCTTCGCCTTCCTTGGAGTTATTTGGAACACATGCGAGTTCCCTATCTGGCAACGATATTCCATACTTTCTTAGGGCATTCTCTGAAATTCTCAGGTAATCAGTGCATATCTGGTGGCCAAAACCTCGAGAGCCACAGTGAATAAGGATAGTAACCTGTCCTTCCTGTTCAATGCCCAGCTCCTTGGCCGCTTTTCTGTCATAGATTTGGTCAACCTTTTGAACTTCAAGAAAGTGATTGCCTGAGCCGAGGCTTCCTAACTGTCGTAGGCCTCTTTTCTTTGCAGTTTCAGAAACTTTCAAAGGGTTTGCGCCCTCCATGTGGCCTTCCTCTTCACAAACATTTGCATCTTGCTCATAACCATATCCACGTTCAATGGCCCAATTCATCCCTTGCACTACAACTTCATCAAGTTGTGATTTTGATAATGAAATAGTGCCTTCGCTTCCTAGACCCGCTGGAATAGCTCTGAATAGTTCATTAACCAAGCTATCTATAACTCCTCTGACATCGTTTTCTGTCAAGTCTGTCCTAATCAGTCGGACACCACAGTTGATATCATAACCCACTCCTCCGGGGCTGATAACACCTTCTTCTAAATCCATAGCCGCGACACTTCCTACAGGAAATCCATAACCCTCGTGGCCGTCTGGCAATACCGCTATATGTTTCTGGACCCCTGGTAATGTAGCTACATTTACTGCCTGATCTAATGTCCGATCTGCAACCATGGCAGAGATGAGCCCCTCATTGGCGTAGATTGTCACGGGCACCTTCATCCCTTCTGTAGCTTTTTTTTCGATCCTGTAACAGAAATCATTAATCTTATCTATACTTCTCCCACTTTTTGTAAGAAATTGTGTAGAAGTCATTTTCTGGTTATGGAACTGGAGTATTTTTTCATCGTTTCTATCACTTCCTCATCTATCACCTGCGAGAAGTCTTCATAAAATTCGCCTACTGCTCCAAATACCAAGGGAGCCTGCAGCATAACGACGTCGTCTGCAAGAGTCTTGAGCCTCAAAAGGGTGTCTCTTGGCCCTACAGGGACGGCAACTACTATTTTTCGGGTCTTTTGGCTTCTGAGCCAATTGATAGCAGCAAATACAGTAGCACCTGTGGCTATTCCGTCATCAACCAGTACCACAAATTTGCCCTCAAGTTGGTAGTCCTTAGAGCCTCTGAACTTGAGCAGGCGACGTTCTATCTCCCTCATCTGGATAGCGATCTGTTCGTCAATGTATCTCCTTGGTACCTCAAGCATGTTTATTATGTCCTCGTTTGGGAAAAAACTTCCATCATGCATTACAGCTCCGACAGCCAGCTCAGGATTGAAGGGGGATCCTACTTTACGCGATACCAATACATCCAGACTAACTCCCAGACTTTCCGCTATTACATCGCCAGTAACGACGCCGCCACGAGGTATTGCAAGGATAACCGTATCTTCTCTATTCAACTGGTTCCCGTACTTTTTCTTTAGTTTCTGTGCAAGGAATCCAGCTGCCTCCTTCCTGTCTTTATATATTTTCCGTTCGCCTAAACCCCTATTTCTCCATGTCATGGATCCTGACATATACATGATAAATGAGCATTAATGCTATTTGTAATCTAGGACTGCACTGCAATGCACTACACTGACACTTTTGCCTAAAGCCAACTCTCTTCACTTGGTTCTTCAGAGGAGTACAAAAGTTCAAGGATCGAATATGAAACGCGTTCTTTGGGTGCCGGCAATTTCTCTTTAACATATCTGGAGAGGTCTGTAGTTGTGATCATCCCAATTATCTTGTTGCCATCTTCCACAGCAAGATGCCTTATCCCATTTTTTGCCATGGCCTCAGCTGCTCTTTCGATCGCAAGATCCTTGTCAACAGAGACGACAGGAGAGGACATTATTACCGTGGCAGGGGTCTTGCTAGGAAGGCTGTCCTTTGCACATACCTGCCGGGTCAGATCACGCTCTGTAAGTATCCCTACTGCCTTGCCGCTATCCATAACGACCACTGCACTAACTCGTTTTTCCAACATCCTATTTGCTATTTCAAAAGCACTAGTGTAGCTGTCAATGGTTACAAGATTTTTGCTCATGTAGTATCCAACACGAGTCGTCGAATTGCTTTCTTTTTGTGTCACACATTATAGATGAGATCAAGGTAATAATAGCTTAGGCTAACACTTTACATTGCATTGCATTACAGCAAAACCCTATTCATTAAATAGGCTCAGCATTATTATTATTATTATCTTTGTAGGAAGAAGAGTGGAGAGAGCGAGCGCTAAATGGATGGACTGCTAGAAACGGAAAAGATAGAAGATTTGCTTTTGTCCAAAAATGATATTGCGCTTGCCACTGATCTCTACGAGCTCACAATGGCAGCGGCTTACTTCGAATCAAACCAAGCCGACCGGATAGGAGTTTTTGAGGCATTTGTCAGAAAGCTCCCCAAGAACCGGTCATACATGGTTGCCGCTGGTCTAGAACAGGTAATACATTATCTTCTTAACATTAGGTTTACTGACGAACAAATTCAATATCTCCGGTCATCTAAAACTTTCAGCAATATTGGTGAAGATTTCTTTGATTATCTCAAGAATTTCAGGTTCTCAGGAGATCTGTGGGCGGTTCCGGAGGGAACTATCTTGTTTCCAAACGAGCCCATACTAAGGATTGAGGCTCCAATCATCGAATCCCAAATAGCCGAAACTTTTCTCTTATCGATTATCAATTTTGAGAGCCTGATTGCAACAAAGGCATCACGCATTACAAATGCGGCAAAAGGCAGAAAAATCATCGAATTTGGCTCTAGGCGTGCACATGGACCTCAAGCTGCCCTATTGGCTGCTAGGGCAAGTTATATTGGGGGCTGCATAGGAACATCAAATACGCTCGCAAGTTACAAGCTTGGAATACCAGCTTTTGGCACAATGGCCCACTCTTTTGTTATGAATTTTGAAATTGAAATTGAGGCATTTTTGGAATTCACCAAATTATTCCCAGATGGATTGCTTCTTGTTGACACTTATGACACATTAGCTGCTGTTAAGAAAATAGTAAAGCAGGGCATACATGCTAAAGGGATAAGACTTGATAGCGGGGACTTATTTGAGCTCAGCATCAAAACCAGGAAGATCCTCGATAATGCAGGTTACAAGGATACGATCATTATGGCAAGTGGAGACTTAAATGAATATATCATAAGTGATATGGTAAAAAGAAATGCTCCAATCGATCTCTTTGGTGTTGGAACCGAACTTACGACTTCACGGGATGACCCTGCAATGAATGGTGTTTACAAGCTGGTTGCAATAAGGGTAGCGTCATTGGAAAAGGAAAAACAAAGAACTACACTCCTCTATAAACTAAAGACAAGCCCCGGTAAGAAGACATATCCAGGACCTAAGCAAATACATCGCATAAGAAGCGAGCAAGATGATGGTCTTATCAAGACTGACCTTGTTGCTTTGGAAGAGGAACGGAGTCCAGATCATTCTGTTCCTCTGCTAACAAAATATCTTGAAAATGGCAGATTGGAGCACAGTTTGTTGTTACACTCACTCGACAAGATTCAAAAATACCATCAAGACCAAATTAAAACGCTACCAGATGAATACAAGAGGCTTGATATAACTGCTAAAAAATTTCCGGTTGTATTTAGCGACAAACTAGAAGCAGTAACAAGAGAATTTCTGATTAGAGGATACAAGTAAATGACTTTTTAGACAATGCTTATTATCGAAGAATACGTCAGTGTATATAGGGAAAGTTTGTCATGGCAGAACAGGCAAGGCATCAGTCCGGATCTCACGATGATGATCATCATAAGGAAAGCAGGTATGCAATTTTGGTAGTGGATATGTTAAACGATTTTGTCCATGGCAAACTGAAATGCGAAAGGGCAAAAAGAATAATTCCAAACATAAAACTGCTACTTGACTCTGCCCGCAAGAAAGAGATTCCGATATTCTACTGCAGTGATGAACATCTCATGATTGATACTTATGAGATGAAACTATGGGGCCCTCACGCATTGAAAGGTACAGAAGGGGCTAAGGTCATAGAGGAATTGAAGCCTCATGAGTCAGACTATATTATTCCAAAGCGTACATACAGCGCTTTTGACGGGACGGGTCTAGATAAGGCCCTTAAAGGAGTGTACAATGGCAAAGGCGCGGATGCTGTCGTTATTACTGGGATGCATACAAACATCTGCGACAGACATACAGCTTATGATGCCTTTGTCAGAAGTCTTGATATCATTGTACCAGAGGACGGCGTTGATGCATTTACTGAGAATGAACATGTCTCGGGGCTTAATTACATGAAGACGACATATGGTGCAAAAATTAGCAAAGTTTCTGATATAGTTAGCAGTCTTTGAGTATGCTAAAAGGAGCATTGTTGTGCGTGGATCAGGTGTATTTTTTTCAATTGTCGCTTTTAATTGATCGTCTAGGCATTCAAATTCTTTCAACTTCTATCGTACATTTAGTAACTATTCCAGTGATAACCCCAAGAGCAGCAAGCCAAGGAGCCAGAGCCAACACTGCTACAGCTCCAGTCGCTCCCCAAGTAACCGGGATAGACAAGAGTACCTTCCCCTTTTCATCCTTGATGACGACTCTTCTAACTTTGGCATCGCGTACTATTTCCTTGACTTTGCCGACAAGTCCTTCAGCTGAAACTTGGTAGACATCTTTTTGTAATTCTGCAACTTCAGTACCACAGTTTAAGCAAAATTTGGCATATTCAGGAAGGTCAGCTCTGCAGTCACTGCATTTTAGCATATTAGGTCACAATTTGTCTCTTTGTATTCTCTTCATAGTATATTTTTTACTCTGAGATAAAGGATTCTAGCAAATCCCTTGCTGTAACGATGCCAACTACTCTGCCATTACTCGTGATAGGTAAACGTTTGATGTTATTTGTAAACATTAGCTTTGCCGCTTCTCTAGCTCGTACACCTAAGCGTGCAGTTAACAAAAAGTTTGAGCAATATTTGCCAACTTCATTTGTGAGACCAACATTTTGGCTAAGAATTTTGGTTAGAAGATCCCTTTCAGTGAATATTCCATCATGTAAACCATTTACCGTGACTATGATGCTTCCAACCCTTTTATTATTCATTAATTTGATTGCTTCAAGAACTGAAGAGTAATGCTCTAAACTAAAGATGTTTCTTGTAATCACATTCTCTAAAGATGGATTTCTATCAGTTGTGTTCAAGAATGCCTTGGCTAGATCAGATGTAGTTATGATTCCAACCAGATTATTATGTTCATATACAAGCAACCTTGTCTTAGTTGAAATCATTGTTTTTGCAGCTTCATCAATCGGTGTTTTAGGTGACACTTTGGTGAATTTTCTAAGCATTATGTCGCGTAGCTCTTTGTCAGGAATAT
>CAYWRR010000021.1:0-17849 GCA_964460425.1 uncultured Nitrososphaera sp. | reverse complement strand
AGATAATGGTGCCTAGGCCAATACTAACTCATGAAGACAATTAGGGAAGTTGTATAAACTCTCCTTTTTCTTTCTTTTTTTCGTTGTTTATACTCTCGTTCTTTTGCTGTCGAGCTTTTATGTATACGCAATAACTGTGAGGCAATGCAAAAGAAGATAATTTACGTGCAACAGCTAATTCCGGTAAGAGATGGAGTATTTCTTTACGGAAGTGAGACCGGATAAGTTGAAATTGAAATTGAACTAGGCAAGTTTTAATTGGATTTATGCACACACATATTTGATTCTTTTAACGTTCGATCCAATCAGAAAAATACTGAAAAAGCCCTTTAGTTGAGATAACCTCGAAAACGAGAAAATAAGTAAAAGCCCTCGATACATCGATGATCAGCCATGGAGATATCTATTAAGCAAACTTGTTGCTCTGTCTATTCCTAGGTCAAGCAAGTAATTACCTATCCTAGGCCCTCTATCGGTATTTAGGAACATTCTATACAATAAAGCAAAGAACTCTTTTGGCTCAATCCCGTTAGCCCGTGCAATAGAAAATACATTAGATTGAAGGTTCTTGGCATTATCTGGAGAATCTGGCAAGTCTCTAAGTGGTCTCATCGCTTCGATCAATTCCTGCACGGCTTTCCTATGCAGATCGGAAAGTTGTATTTCAAACCTTTCATCCTTTGCCAGGTTGTCGTCTACCCAGTTGGATGCCAAGCTGATCTTATGCATGATCCTTTCACTTTTTTTCTCCCTTACCATACCATATTTGAGGAGGCGGTTGAATACCTTTTCATCGCGATCGCCATCATCGGGAGGAAATATTGACGCCTGCTGTGCTATAAAGCGATATGGGATATGTGTATCAGGTTGCTTGGGGGGATTGAGCTTGTTGATGTATTCATAGATTCCCTTAATCTTGATAAGCTTGGCCAGGTTGTCCTCACTTATTTTCCCAAAGTAAACATCTTCATAATAGTCGTATTCGTCCATCAGAGCGGGCACGTCATCTAGCCCAATGTGGCGAGTGCCCGCAATGCGCTTGAAAAGCAATAGCACTATCGATTCAGGCGTGCCGTACCGCAGCCACATTTGAGGCGTCAGTACATTCCCCGAAGATTTGCTTATCTTCTTGCCTACCTTATCTAGGAACATTTCGTACTTCACATGAAGTGGATGAGGATAAACAAGTATTTCATCTGCGATCCAATCATTTACCCTGACAGAGTCCATGATGTCCTTCCCGTATGCCTCAAAGCGTATGTCTAGAGCCTGCCACCTTGCTGCAAATTCAACTTTCCATGCAAGCTTGCCCCCTCCCCTCCTTATGTCCGCCTCACCCTTGTTACCACAACCCTTGATTTCCTCTTTGCCTATTCTGCTCCCTCTGCATATGTAAGCAACTCTCTTATCATTTGGCAGCTACTCCTGTGCTACCGCAGTATAGAGCCTGCCGCAATTGCGACATATCGGAAAGTAAGGTAACACTTCAGTATACTTGTCCTGACCTACGAACTCAGCTATTTTTTGCCCAATCTTGCTCTTGTTCTTCAATATTCTATCAATCTGCTTGTCCAAAGTTCCTTGCTTGTACGCTTCACTGCCGCTCTGAAAGCGATACTTTATCCCTGCCTTGTCAAGACCGTCCAAGAGGAGACTGCTCATGTGCATACCATAGGAGGAATGGCAGCTGCCAAATGGGTCAGGGATGGTAGAGACCGGTTTTGCAATGTGATCGTGCAGCCAATGTGGCAAACCTTGGGGTATTCTACGAAGACCATCCATGTCGTCTGAATAAGCGACCAGTTCAGACTTGAAGCCAAAATTCTGAAGGGCAAGAGCAATGCCGTAAGCTCTCACAGCATCGGCCATGCTCCCGATATGAGGAATACCTGACGCACCAAGGCCACTCTCGACCCTTATTATACCCAAGTTGCGGCCAAGCTTCTTCTCCCTTTTGATTAAGGTGTCTGCAACTTTATCTATCCAGGTTCCCTTACCGATCACGATCTGCTCTTCCACTTTTATTACAACTCCTTTGAAACATATGGACCGTCCTGCTGGTAGCCAAACTTTTTGTAATATTGCCTTGTGCCAATAGCGCTAATGATTGCGATCTTGTCAACTCCTAAGTCATCTTTTGATATGCGCTCAGCCTCCTTGAGTAGTTTTATGCCAAGTCCCCTATGCTGGTAGCTGTCTCCTCTGTCACTTCTACCAATGCTGATTGCCTGCCCGTAGATATGGAGCTCGCGTACCACTGCGCTTCCATCAAGCTCAGCCCTGTGCGGTCTTGTCACCTTTCTCAACCTCAAGAATCCAAGTATTGTATCCCCAGCTTTAGTTTCATACGAAAGAAATATCTCGCTACCTCTAGAAGCAGAGTAATCTGTTCTTCTTAATATTATCTCTTCTTCTGAAGGGTACCTTCTCTGCAGGCCGGTTTCCCTGCATCTGATGCATTTACATCTGTAGCCCTGTTGTCTCAACTTTTTAAAAACTATCTGCCTGAAATTGCCGCTCTTAGGTCCAGCGATGATGTCCTCTGACTCAATTTCGCGCTGGATCCGCATTATACGCACCCATTCTGGTATTACCTTTTTAGCCTCCACGATTACGTTTACCAGCTCGTCCTCAGAGTATGCCTGATACTTGCCGCTCTTATGCATATTGAATAGGCCCGTCTGGTCTAGCACAAGCGTCGGGTAAATCTTTAGCATGTCAGGCTTGAAAGCATCATCTTCAAACAACCGCCTGAAATCTTCAATATCTTTTTTAGATGAGCTTCCTGGCAATCCTGGCATCATATGAGCGACTATCTTGTATCCAGCGTCTCGAGCGATCTTGAATGCATAGACAACATCATCAAGCGTGTGCCCTCTGTTCACCAATCTGTATACGTTATTGTTAAGAGACTGAATGCCAATTTCTATCCTTGTTACTCCAAGCTCTAGCATGAGATCAATGTGTGATTCCTTGCAATAGTCCGGCTTAGTTTCGACAGTAAACCCTACACATCGGTTATAAGCAGTCTCGTTGGTAGCTATCGCTTGCTGTAGACTGGACAATTTCTTGCCATTTAGGCCGTCATAGCAGGACTTGGCAAATTCTCTCTGGTAATCCGCGGGCATGAATGGGAACGTGCCGCCTACAATTACGATCTCTGTCTTGCCTGTGTCATGTCCTCGTGATTGTAGCTGCTCCATTTTACAACGTACCTGTTGGTAAGGATCGTAGCTAAACCTTTGAGCAACTTTTGTTACTGGCTCGCTGCCCGTATAACTAAGCGGCGTGTTGGACTCGATGCCGCCAGGACAATAGATACATCTACCGTGCGGACATCCGTATGGTTTGGGCATAACTGCAATCACTGCAACACCTGACGCCGTCTTAGCCGGCTTGACCATAAGTAACCGGCGGTAATAATCATCTTGCAAATAGTGAATAATGTGCTCGTTCCTAGGTATGGTATCTAGATGATATTCTGATGCCACCTGTCTGACAACTTTGAGAACTTGCTTTATTGACAATGAATTCTTACTACTCTCTATCTGCTCTGCAATGGACTTGCATGCCTGCAGATAGTAGTCATCGCTGTCGTTATTCTCTTCTGCTACTGATGAAAGCAATTCTGGACAATCAGCAAAGAACGAATATTAATTTTTGTTTATAGTGTCTCCTTTCTACCATTTATTCTAGCAATAACCTCGCCCTTACCTTTCTCTATCTTGCCGACAGCTTCGCAGCGCATCTTATGCTTTTCAAAAACACCAATAATGTCATCGGTACTTGCCTTTGAAGCAACTACGCAAAAACCTACCCCCATGTTAAATGTGCGGTACATTTCCTTGCTCTCAATATTACCATCAACTTGTATCTGCTTGAATATACCTGTTAGTGCTGGAAGCTTATCGAAGACATATCTCACTTGGGAGTTTAGGCGAGGCAGTTTTGTAAACCCGCCTCCGGTAATATTTGCAAGACCATGTACTCTTATTCTTTTCTTCAAAATATCAATTACAGGCTTTACGTAAATTCTAGTTGGTATCAACAGTTCTTCTCCCACCGTCTGCACAAGATGATCGGCATTATCGTATACTGAATATTTTGAAAGCAAAACTTTACGAGCAAGTGTGTAGCCATTAGAGTGGAGCCCATTGCTTTCAACTCCCAAAATAATGTCGCCGGGCTTAATCATGTGCCCAAGAATCGGCTTGCTCCTAACCACCCCCATTACCATTCCTGCTAGGTCGAAGGTGTTTTCGCTATCGCCTGCTATTATATCTTGCAGTATGGCGGTCTCGCCGCCGACTATAGCCATCTTGCTCTGCTGAGCGCCCTTAACTAGACCTTTAGCTATCTCCTGCAAGAGCCATTCATTTGGATGGCTCAGTGCAATATAATCGATGAATGCGACTGGTTGTGCGCCAACACAAATTATGTCATTTACGTTCATAGCTACACAGTCTATGCCTACTGTGTTGAATTTGTTCATCATCTGCGCAACAATCACTTTTGTGCCGACACCGTCAGCATGGAGTGCAACAGTTTGATTGGCTAATTTAACAAGTCCAGCGTAGTGACCAAAACCAGAAGTCACTTTACCAACTGCAAGCATTTTGTGGGTCACGGATATTATCTCGCCTATCGATTTTTGCGCCATATGTATGCTACCTATATCGACGCCCACATCACGGTAAGTTATTCCCTTGGTCAAGTTCGGCAGCATTTGGTTGGCTTGAGCTGTATAATAAGTAACTAATGGTCCTTGAAAGTGCTACATGGAGGAAGAATATACATCGAAGTTAATTCCAGGATTGCGAGCTGTTCGTGTCTAGCGCTATCGATCGCAAACCCATTGTGCTCCGATGATGGGTAGTCACAAGATACTTTACAATTCTAGTATTTTCGTACCTCTCGCGCATTATATCGAAAGTGGCTTCAGAAATCATCGTCCCGCCTTCAGTTGACTCTGATAAGTTTACCGTCAATGAGTAAATAAGGATATATTATTGTTATTATTATTATTATCTTTACCACTTCTTCTTCCTCGCACAGTATGCTAACCCTCGTCACACTAGGATTGGAGTAAACATCATCAACGCCCTTGCAATAATGGAAGCTACTAGAAACAAATAGGCAGGCAGATTCTTCTGGCTTGAGCGGCTAACATACTTAAATTAGTCAAGCTAAGTTCGGCGTAAAAAGCATCCAATCAATAAGTGGCTCTGTTCACTTAATGATGTCAAGTTCGCTGTTATGATAGACTGCAAAAAGCTGTAGCTAATTCTTTATATGCTCTAGTTTACAATTCTTAATAATCCTGCACGGAAAGTAGTCATCGAAACATTCTCTTGTTCTATCCTTTTGATGTATATTGTATGGTTCTTTCTATGAAGCTCTTCTCAAAGGGACAATGATGATGGTGGTGGCGGTGGTGGTGTCTTAAACCTAAGAATCGACATGCTTGAGTGTGATACAGGTTCTGCCATCCTTCTCAAAGTGCTCAAAATACAAGTACAGACCATAACCAATATACTCCAAGAAGGTGTTCTTCTGTTTCTGCTATTCATAAACGAGATAGAACACCTTCAAGGTATGTATAGAGTTTCTTAAATGAAGAGCCCCCAATAAGTAAACTGAAGCTTTAAATAAATCAATCAAGATGCACACGGTGACACTATTGTGATGTATGTTTGTGTTAGAATATTATAGATTCTGGTAGGTGATAACTTGCGAACAATAACATTACTTTAATATAGAAACTGAGTGAAGTTAACACTGTTGCAATAAATGGATGCACGGAATATTGGTCTTCGCAACATTGAGGTTGCAGACACCAAAATATGCTCAATTGATGGTGAGAACGGCAAGCTCATCTACAGAGGCTACGATATTCTTGACCTTGTCAACCATTCAACTTATGAGGAGAGTGCTTACCTGCTCCTTTTTGGCGAGCTGCCAACTACAGGCCAACTAAAGGATTTCAATCGCAGACTAATAGAAGCTCGTGGGATACCTGAGCCTGTAATAAAGAACTTAAGAAACAGGCCTAAACGTGCGCGGCCTATGGACATACTTCAGTCTTGTGTATCAGAGATGGCAGATTATGACCTCAACATTGAAGACGGCTCCAAGGAGGCTCATATAAGGCGCGCAATAACGCTGATTGCTAAAATACCTGCTATTGTTTCGGCCTGGAACCGGATTAGAAGCGGCCATCATGTGCTTGATCCTCTTGAGAAAGTATCACACGCTGCTAACTTTCTATATATGCTAAGAGGAATCGAACCCTCTCCTGAAGAAGCAAAGGTAATGGACATTTGCCTCATTTTGCATGCAGAGCATAGCTTTAACGCCTCTACTTTTGCTGCACGCGAGATAGCATCAACTAGGGCGCATATGTATGCCAGTATCGGTGGTGCTATAGGCGCACTTTCTGGTGAGCTGCATGGTGGCGCAAATGTGCAAGTGATGAAAATGCTGCTTGAGATAGGCGATCCTGCCAATGCCAACAGATGGGTTGAAAACCGCCTCCAATCGGGCGGCAGGATCATGGGTATGGGTCACGCCGTCTACAGGACGACTGACCCGCGGGCTGACATTCTTGCAAGACTATCGGCGCGAATATGCCGTGAAAAGAACAACAATTGGTATGAGATCACCAGACGCATTGATGAAGTTACAAAGAAGTGGATGCTTGAAAATAAGCACCAGGGAATATATCCAAATGTTGATCTCTACAGTGCCTCAGTGTACTATAGCATGGGAATCCCTATAGATCTTAACACACCTATCTTTGCAACATCAAGGATAGCAGGTTGGTCGGCCCACATCATTGAGGAAAAGTTTGCCGAAGCTGCGCCCAAGCCTGCGCTCTATCGCCCAAAGGCAGTCTATGTAGGCAAATACTGCGGCCCTATGGGATGCGAGTATACTCCCATTTCAAGCAGGAGCAAGTAATAGCAGTAGCTATATAGCAGCCGCCGCCCCACATATGACCATCAAGAAGAGCGAAAAACAAGAATATCAGATCAGGCGGTAACAATTGGCGAACAAGCCGTTAAATAATTAATATTTTGCATACACAAAGATGTTGACAGGGCGTACCCTTCTTCAGTGCCAGCAGAGGTATTTATCTATACTGTAGATACAGGAGATCATAACATATCGGGATGAAGGCATTAGTGCTTTTGTTATAGGTGGTAGGGTGTTCTACTAATACTATTCGTGACTGATCTTTTCTCTTAGCCACTCTTTGGCCCTTCTCTCAACCATGTGCTTTCTCAGTATTATCATTGCCATCTCGTAAAATGTCAAACCGTTCCTTTGCGATTGGAAGTCTATCCATTTCAGCCCTTCTGCCAGCTCAGAATCCTTCTCAGACATCACAACAAGATCGTCTATCATCTCCATGAACTGGTCATCAATGCTATCTTTACTCCCTAACATTTCTGCTGTGTGCTCTACTACATTTGCGATTTTACATAGTGATTCAAGCAGTATTGACACTTTGAATACATTATATTGACAAAGCTATGGCAAATCTGTTGAAATCTTGGCTTTCCAACATTCAAAGACTTAAAATACATCCTTCAATTGATTTTACTTTAAAATGAATATAAGGCGTCGTCTTCTCTTATGGGTTAAGGAGGATTTGTAATTTGAAGATAAAATTTGGGTTTACGCAGGGGCTCAATGTTGCTCGCCTAGGGCTCGATGAACAGCAGATCATGACTGCTGCACAGATGGCGGACAGATTAGACTATGACTCTATCTGGGCCATGGATCACTCCAATGTGCCTCAGTGGAAGAATGCAGTAGTCAACGATGCTTGGCTTTTGCTTGCTGCGCTTGGCGCAGTCACTAGGAATGTTGAGCTTGGGACATGTGTTACAGATGCAATCCGCAGGCACCCTTCTGCCATTGCGCTTTCAACGATCACACTTGACAGGATAACGCAAGGAAGGGGCATCCTTGGTATCGGAGCTGGTGAGGCTCAAAATGTAGTTGATTTTGGTATCGAGTTCAGCAAGCCTGTTACAAAATTCAAGGAGCAGCTTGAAGTCATCGAACTCCTATTTAACTCTGATCCGGAAAGCCGCGTGAACTATAATGGTGAATACTACAAACTGATAAACGCCTGTCTCCAGGCAAAGAGCATAAGAAATCCAAGGCCACCAGTTTACATTGCGGCTGGAGCTCCAAAGACATTACAACTATGTGCCGAATATGGTGACGGCTGGATCCCGATTGGCTACACGCCAGAGTTGTTCACATATCATGCCAACATTATTAGGGATCACGCAAAGAAGCGTGACCGCGACTTAACCAATTTTCAATTTGCAAATGATGTTGATGTTTACTTCACAGACGATGGCGAGGAAGCATGGAATAAGATGAAAAATGCAGTCAAGGTGAGTCTTTACAAACCTGAACTCCTAAAAGTGCATGACATACCGCAAGATTCTGACTTTGACTTCCGCAGATACTTCACTGAATATGCAATGAACAAACCGGAGCTAATGGAGCAGATGAAGCGCGCCGCCCTGAAGATACCTGACAGTGTAGCCCGCAGTGCAATCGGCGTAGGCAAACCTGACGACGTCATTGCAATGCTAGAGCGCTTTATAAAAGCGGGAACAAACCACTTTATCATCAGATTCTGGGGAGAAGGTTACTTTAGGAATATCGAAATCTTTGGATCCAAGGTTATTCCCTATTTCAGGGATGAGCACAGGAGGTGATATTATAATGATAGTTATTTTCTTTTAGGGTGGGAGGAGTTGTCAATATTCTTGCTTTTATCTTTCATACGTCAATATGCGTGCATGTATTATATGCTCTTTTGAATTATTTCTTACGAAGTAGATTTGTTTGTGCTATAGTTGTATATGCTGAGATGTGCTCAAAAAGAATAACTAATGAACTTTACATAAATGAGTCAAGCGAGAGCGTCTTTTTCTCTTTGCCATTCCTGCCATGTCCTAAGGCCTCGGCGTCAAACCCTATTTGCAATAATGCTTCAGCAAATTCTTTGGCAAATCCATGAAAAGTATAGATCTTTTCGGGTCTGCACTGATTAACTGCCGCTACCAGTTCATTGTAGTCGCAATGATCAGAAAGCGGCATGACATAATCAAGGCCCATCATGTACCTGTAGCGACTACCTATTGCCCAGCCAGAGAACCCGATGGTTACTGCACCGTATCTGTTCTTCATGTCCTTTAAAAAGGCGCACTTAGAAGACATAAGAGGGGCAACCATCACCCAAGGTCGGTTCTTTGCCAGAAGACCCTGTTCCTCCGCCTGTGAATGAGTCATAACGCTTTCCAGTTCTACTCCAAGTTCAGAGTAAACGGAGTTCATCTTGGCAACAGAGTCATGTATTATTGGATCCCAGTGTCCGAACAGCTTGGTCAAAAGTTGGGCCTTACCAAGTGTATATCCCATCAATATTACAGGCATACCAAGGTCGTACATTTCAGAAATTATTTTATTTGTCTTGTATGTTACTTCAGATATCGGCGGAAAGACATATTGAGACTGGCCAAAGGTCGACTCAATTATTAAAGTCTTGGCACGCGGTACCTTCGCTGGCTTCATGAACGCGCGCTCTCGCATTGACATATCTCCGGTGTAGTAGATGTCCTCGCCTATCAAGAGGCCGCGCGATCCCAAGATGTGCCCTGAGTCTACAAGCCTAAAGCCATCACACTGTTCAGCAGGGTTATGAATTTTGTAGCCCCTCGCCTGTGCAATTAGAGCAGTCTCTTTTGATGCTAGCACCTTACTCTTAGTCTTTTTTTCTATACCATACTTGTGAAGGTGGTCAACATGAGCGTGAGATACAAAAGTAACATGGCAATTGGCAGGGCGCGGAGGGTCAAGCGCGATTGCATTATCTCCGTAGTGTATCATCATGCCAGACTTGCCAAGACTAACTATTGACTTCATTAGAGCTGTCATGCTTAGAGGACATGAGTATTTTAAGATTTAGATGCTATAAGAAAAGATAGAAAAGTAGCTTGTGGCCTGGAATAATAATCCATTATGCTTAGCAAGCCAGGTACTTTCATTGATATACAACTTTGGACCTGAAATATTATGCAATTTCTTTAGATCTATTTTCAGGACCTCCACCATGCCATGTTAAGAATCCTGTTGGCTACATAGAGAGAGAAAGAGAGGAACTGACTAGCGATGTTTAAGAATAGGCGGGAGACAAGTTATAAAAGACACTTGATCAACCTTGCAATGCTAATCTCTGGCAGAGGGAGCAACATGGATGCAATTTTGGCTGCAATAAAGTTAGGCAGGATAAGAAATGCCAAGCCATGCATTGTAATTTCAAATAAGCCAGGGACCGCAGGACTTAAGATTGCTTCGGAAAAATACAGCATACCTACCAAGGTAATACCATCTGACGGCTTAAAGGGCTGGCACTACGACCAAAATGTAGTTACCGTACTGCACGAGCATGATGTCACTCCTGAGTCAGGACTTGTATGCCTTGCAGGTTTTATGAGGATAATAAGCCCCGAGTTTGTAAGACAGTATAAGATGCGGATCATGAACATCCATCCTGCTCTCCTGCCCGCATTCCCCGGACTCCATGCACAGAAGCAGGCACTTGACTATGGTGTAAAAGTTAGTGGCTGTACAGTCCACTTTGTCGATGAAAGAATGGACTCTGGACCTGTGATACTTCAGAAGGCAGTGCCAGTAATAGAGGGGGATAATGAAGAGAGCCTGGCAGGAAGAATACTTGAGCAAGAACATGAACTTTACCCTGAAGCTGTAAGACTCTTTTGCGAAGAGAGAATAAAGATAGAGGGCCGCAGGGTTTCGATAATCTAGGTCATATATGCCCATCTATTCGCTGTTTGAATATAGAAAAGTGCTCGCCTGCTTCCTTGAGCACTGCGATCAGCGCTTTGTTGTCGTCAATTATACTTACAAGTGCCTACAGGCCGTACCCTGCCACTTGATCTTCAAGAACATCATTTTGTGCTTGCATTACATACAAACTAGCACCTTTGTCTAAAAAGGATTATGGCTTTTTCTAAATATCGTAATTGCTGCTGCAAACATGCTCCCTATGATAAAGAATGCAAGATATGGACTGCCTGAGCCAAAGGCATCGGAGGAAAATCCGGCCACTATTGGTCCGGCTGTCCACCCTGCGCCAAAGAGGGTGTTATAGACTCCCAGTTTTGAACCCACATGTCCAGAAGGGGTGTCCATTGTCACAAGACTGAAGGAGACAGGGTAAAATATGCTCGTCGAAAGCCCGAATAAAACAATTGATACTGCAAAGGATAGCACTGATGTAGAAGAAAAAGAAATGATCATGCCTACTGCAGTTGTCGAAACAGCCAGCGCAAGCGCAAGCTCACCGTATCTAGATATCCTTGTCACAAGCAGCAGAAGTGTAGCAAAACGCGATGTACCAAATAAGAAGAACATGATCTCAATGTCTTGAGTTGTAAGTGACGCGTCACTCATATACGCAGGGTATACTGTAAGCACTACTCCAAAGGTGATCGCATAGTAGAGTATCACTCCTGCAAGCCTCGGGTGATTGGCAATTTCCTTCACTACTTCGACAGAGCTTGCTCGAACTACCTCTAGATCTTTTTGTACAGCAGGCCAGCCGTAGGAACGCAAAAGCACTGATGGCACAATTCCTACTGCCATAGTGGCAGCAGCAAGCTGGAACAGAGCATAATAGTCAAATGCGCTCAGAATTAGTTTCCCAAGGAGGGGTCCAATCATGAAGCCTAGAATCCAGGCTGCAATGAATACAGAAATATTCTTGACTCGCCTATCTGAGGATGACGAGTTGATAGATATCAGAACCTCAGAAGAAGGCCAGAACAGAGCATGAGCTGCTCCTGCAAGAGCCCTGTAAAGCATTACTTCTAGTATTGATTGCGCACTAGAAAGAATAAAAATTGAAAATACATTAAGTAGGATACCAGAGATAAGAACATAGGACTTGTTGAGCCTGTCTAGCAATATTCCTACGAAGAAGGGAGCAAACAGATAGGGAAGAAAGTTCATGGTACCGATTAGACCTACTTGCGAATAGTCGGCTGCAAGCTGATCTCTGGCAAATACCGGTACTATGGGCGAATGCATGCCGTATGAAATGCCAACAATGGCAGAGCAAATTGCAACAAGTACGACAGCGTGATTCATTGCAATCCTACACGCTATTACTTGTATGCGGCTATGATGACTGCGCCACCCATCATGCCTCTATCAAACTGTACATGAGAAAATTTTTCTTTTAGCATGTACTCAAGCTCTGAATTCTTGGGCCAGCGTACATAGGTACCATACAGCGTTTTGAATTTTAGTCCTGAATTACCGGCGGCGAAGTAAGCGAATATTCCAAGAAAATATTTTAGATATACAGAGACCATTCCTCTTAATATTCGGTTGTCCGGCTTGCCAAGGTCGATTATTACAAGCCGGCCGCCAGTCTTTAGCACCCTGTGCATCTCCGCTATGGCCTGTTGAAGGTGTATTGAATCGCGAAGAGAATAGCCACAGAGCACAGCGTCGAATATGCCTTCACGGAAGGGCATATACTCGAAAACACCGGAATAAAGCGCTGCCTGCGAACCAAGCAAGTAATTCTTGACATTGGCAAGCATCTCAAGCAGCGGGTCGTACATTACAACCTTTGCGTCACCGCGAGCTTCTGCAAGTGCTAAACGTGACATGTTGCCGTAGCCAGAGCCGGCATCAAGTATGATATTGCCCTGCCTAACGCGGCCTCTAATACCTTTTAGCCTGTAGTTCTCGTCTTTACCAAGCGAGATCACCCTGTTCACCTTATCATAAACTGGGATGACTACGCGCAATACCTCTATCACCTCAGTCCAGTAGCGGCTTCCAAGACCGGACAACTAACTGGTAGCTTCTATCATCATGCCATTATTATAGCTAGTTTCATACTATCTAGCACTGTGTTTTCCTTCTACCTCTTCAATTTCATGATCAAAGTACATAAGCTATCTTTCATACTGGTATCCTGATATATCGCGTAATGAATTGCAGATGATTTCAAGCATTACCTTGATACCATCTCACAGGTTCTAGAAGATACAGAAAAACAATTATCTTGCTTCTACTTATGCGTCTACTGCTTGACAACAAACTATCGCTGCCCAAAGTGCAGCTCTCTACATTCAGTTGTAGTTGACAAGGTATTTGATGGACGGCTGATATTCCGATGTTCCAAATGCAATATTTGCGCAATAGTGCCCACGACTGGCATTACTGATGAGGCTTATCTTGACTTTCTCGACCGCTGTGAAAGTGGTGCAGGCATCACATATGCCGACGACCTCAAACTCCTAATGCAGCAAGAAAAGATAATCCGGTCTTCGACAGAAATAGATGCTCTCATGGCCGCATCTAAAGCTACTGGTGATCCACTTCTTGAGCAAACACTGAGATCCCAACAGGACTATATTGTCGACTTTAAGGCAATAGAGGAGCCTTCACCGGAGCTTGGGTCTCAGATTGATGATGTGTCAGTAGATGAAGCCATAATAGAGGTTCTGAAAGCAAAAAGGATCAACCGCCTTTACAAATTTCAAGAGGAGACGATCAAGAAAGTTCTTCACGGAAAAGATGTGGTGATCACCGCACCCACTGCATCGGGTAAAACTGAGGCTTTTTGCATCCCAATACTGCAAGAAGTTGCAGCAAGACAACTATTTCGCTTTGGCTCACTTCGCAGTGGTGAAGGTAGTACAGTATCTGCAATTTTTGTTTATCCAACAAAGTCACTATCACGCGATCAATTCCCCAAGATAGAAGAGCTGGCAAAGCCACTTAGTCTAAGGGTAGCAGTCCTCGACGGCGATACACCGGAGAAGGAACGCAGAGCCGTAATAGAGCGCCCGCCCGATGTCATTATCACCAATTTCGACGTGCTGCACTACCACATGATGTATAAAACGAAATTCTCACGCATAGTCAGAACTGCTAAGTTTCTGGTAGCAGACGAGGCACACATATACACAGGTATCTTTGGGGCTAATGTACACCACATCATTGCAAGGCTTGAGAGGTTGACAGGAAGTAGACTCCAGATCGTTGCTGCATCGGCTACATTGCCAAATGCTGCTGAATTTTGCCAGACGCTTTTTGGTAGGCAAATGCAGGTGATCAACGGTCGGGGCAGACGCGGCAGGATAAACTTTGCGATAATATTTCCTTCGCTTAGATCTTATAGATCATTGATGCTGGATCTACTTAGACAGACTACAAAGAGAAAGCATAAGACTATTGTGTTTGCCAGCTCGCATATTAGCTCCGAGCTGATCGCCTTCTATGGAGCACGGCAGGGAATTACCATCAGAGTGCATCGTGCGGGCCTAACATCAGCTCTTAGAAAAGAAATAGAGCAAGAGTTCAAGGCGGGGCAGCTCATGGCAATATCCGCCACACCTACACTAGAATTGGGAATCGACATCGGAAGTGTTGACGCGATAATTTCCAATATTGTGCCCATTAACCGGCTTTTTCAGCGAGTTGGGCGCGCAGCAAGGCGGGGCCAGCAGGGGTACGCATTTCTCGCACTTGGCAATGATCCAATAAGCCAGTATTATAAGATGCATCCAGCAGACTATATGGACGATCATGAATTAGCATACACTGATCCGGCAAATCCGTTCGTACTGGAATACCAGGTACTAGCCATGGTCTGCGACAAGCCATTGTTGATATCAGAATCTAAGCAGATGTGGGACATACTTCAAAAGCTTGTCTCAAAGGGCATCATCAAAGTAGTTAGAGATAGATTCGTTCCTAACCTGAAGGACGCATTGAAGGCGCTTGATGGATATAGCATTCGCGGCATAGGAAGCAGGATCGACATCAAGTTTAACAGTAGGATCGTAGGCGATCGAGCGTTACCGCAGGCTCTTGAAGAGCTCCATCAACACGCGGTATACTTTCTTGGAGGTAGACGGTACAAAGTACAGAAGATCTATTTTGAGATAAACAGCCAGCCCTATGCTGAGCTTTCACCTATTCCATCCGACTATCCTTATTATACCAAGGCTTTGACGGATGATTGGCCCTCTATTTTAGAAATATACGAAAAGAAAGTAGTTTTCGGAGTCGAAGTAGCATACTGTACACTGAACATCCAAAAGAGAGTGCTCGGCTACGTCAACATTGAAATAGGTCAGGAAGCAGCGCAAGGAAAAAAAGTGATGTTTGACAAGCCGCTCGAATATGAATTTGTTACAAAAGGATTTGTGTTTAGAGCACCCAGACCGTCATGCATCTTACGAGAAATGAAAGATGAGCAGTACGTGGAAATGGGTGGCTTTCATGCTTCAGAGCACGTTATAATAGAGGGGAGCGCTATGATAACAGGTGGCGCATCGCAGGACCTAGGGGGCATTTCACTTGGATCTTCAGGATTAATATTTGTCTATGACGGCAGCATAGGTGGCAATGGAGCTAGTAGGATATTATATGAGAGACTGGACATTGCTTTTGGACGTTCGCTGCGCATATTATCTGAATGCTCATGCATGAGCGAAACTGGCTGTCCTCGTTGCACCTATTCCTATCGGTGTGGTAACAACAACGAGTTTTTGCACAAGCCTGCCGCAATTGAAGTAATGAATAGGATAGTAGAAGGTGAAAAAACCAAAATAGGTGAGAAGGTCTGGGGTGACAGAGCTCTTGTCTAATGGGATAAAGTTTAAGAGTAGTTGTAGATGGCTTTAAATAAAATTGGAAGAAGCCGTCAGTACTACTGCTACTGCACGTGCGAAGTGGCAGACACTTGAGCATAGGGGCGTTGCCTTCCCTCCTGAATATCAGTCAAGAGGTGTTACAATTACTGTCAGGGGAGAAGTACTTGCGCTCAACAGAGATCAGGAAGAGATTGTTTATGCATGGGCAAAGAAGAAGGACACACATTACGTCCAAGATCCTACCTTTCAGCAAAATTTCCTGAGCGACCTACAAAAGCTCCTGCCTGAAAGTTATAACAACATCACGATAAAGGACATAGATTTTTCGATGGCTTATAGGCTTGCAGATGAAGAAAAAGAGATGAAAGAACAGGAAAAGGAAAGATACAAGACCCTTTCAAAGGAGCAAAAAAAAAATATCTCCCAGGGCAAAAAGGTGGAGCGTGAAAGGCTCAAGGCCATTTATGGTAAGGCAGTGGTCGATGGCATTGAAGTAGACGTCGCAAACTGGCTGGTAGAGCCGCCGGGATTGTTCATGGGCCGCGGGCAGCACCCTATGAGAGGCAGGTGGAAGCCACGGGTAAGGCCACAGGATGTTACGCTAAACTTGGGCGAAAACGCGCCAGTGCCAGAGGGTAACTGGAAGACCATAATCCACGATCATTCATCAACATGGCTCGCTACTTGGATAGAAGGCCTGACTGGTAAACGCAAGTATGTGTGGCTGCACGACTCGGCAGCGCTTCGCCAAGAAAATGATAAAGCCAAGTATGACAAGGCAAAAAAGCTGGCCGAGCGTGAGGGCAAAGTGCATAGGGAAGTGATACGGAGGATGATGAAAGGAGATGGCAAGGTAGCTACTGTTGCATACCTGATACTAAAGCTTGCTATGAGAGTCGGCGATGAAAAGGACCCTGAAGAGGCGGACACCATTGGAGCCAGTACGCTTAGAGTAGAGCATATCGAGTTCCCACATGTAAACGGCAGGCAGATCATTGAATTCAATTTTTTGGGCAAGGACAGCGTCCCATGGCAAAAGAGGCTGGAAGTAGATTCAGAAGATACAAGGGCACTTTACAAGAACTTGAAAAAATTTATGCAAGGCAAAAGCCCAAGTGACCCAATATTTGATGGTATCAATTCGCGTAAAGTAAACACCTTCTTACAGCAGATAATGCCGGATCTTACCGCCAAGGTGTTCAGAACCTGTATTGCGACAAGGATAGTGCAACTGCAGCTGTTAAAGGCAATGGTCAACAAGAACTCACCAGAAGCACAGAAAATCTATGCAGCCAAGAAGGCTAACCTTGAAGCTGCAATTACGTGCAACCACAAAAAAGGAATCGATCCAAAGAACCCTGCAGCTAGAAAAGCACTTGAAAAATTCGAAGAATCGATCACTAAAAAGAAGGAGGCAATAGCCAAGATTAAGGCGGATATTTCGGCTAAGAATTGGAATACAGAACTGCAGGAAAAGCAGCTAGAAGAAAGGATGGAAAAGTTACAGATGCAACTAATACTTCAGCAGGAGACCCGTGATTACAATCTTGGTACATCTCTCCGCAACTACATCGACCCCCGGATCATGAAAGCTTGGCTCAACTATGTAGAGCTTGACTGGACTAAAATATACACTTCAACGCTACAACGTAAGTTTAAGTGGGTTGAGGGCTATAAAGATAAAAACTTTAGAACATTTTATCCAGAGATGAGAAATTAGACAAGTCAGAAGACTTATATCGTTTCCAGTTTTCCTCTTAATCCTGGTAAACTCGTTTTAATGATATCTGCGTATCATTGGAAAGATGGAGCCGGGTTTTTCATTCCGGGGATGCTCCTTCTTATTGTCATTACTGCCATAATTCCGGCATCCGCTCAGGAGGAGGGAGAGGCGGTGGAAGAGGAAGGCTACAGTTCAACCTCGTCACTCTTTATTGCACTCTTTGCAAACGGTGAGGCTCTTGTTGAATACAATGTCGGCATCGAGGATCCTCTTGCTGAAGAAATAAGGATCAAGCTTTTTGGAGATGACATCAGTGATCTTATCGTAGTTGACTATGCGCCCGCCGCCACCAGCATCCGCTGCAATGCACCATGGAAAAGGAATAGGGTGAG
>CAYWRR010000020.1:14479-19054 GCA_964460425.1 uncultured Nitrososphaera sp. | reverse complement strand
GATGACTTGGATAAAGTATTCGATATATTGACTCCGCGTATTCAGAAGATTCTGAAAAAGCTCGTAGATTCAGGCAGCTTGTTTTGCAAAGCAAGCAAACTTGGAAAACCAAACTATGATAGCCAAAAAGTTGATGAGCTCAATCGTAGTATTCTGACTCTTCTGCAATACGACATGGAACGTTTTAGAATGGATGTATCTACGCATCCTTTCACTGAGGCTATGGGCCTCAACGACGTCAGAATAACTACCCGGTATGAAGGGACTGATTTCAAAAAGTCGATATCTAGTACTATTCATGAAGCTGGTCATGCCTTGTATCATCTGCAATGCGATCAGTCATTGTCTGTTACTCCTCTGGAGGGCGGATCTTCGCTCGCACTACATGAATCTCAGTCTAGGTTTTGGGAGAATATTGTGGGCAGAAGCCTGCCTTTTGTTCAATTGATAGCTCCCTTGATTAGAAAGCAAGTAAGTTTCGCAAACCAAGCAACAGACGAGGAGCTGTACCTGTATTTCAATAATGTCAAGCCTGATTATATACGAGTTGACGCCGACGAAGTTACATACAATCTCCATATAGCAATAAGATATGAGATAGAAAAAAAAATATTTGGAGATGAGCTAAGCGTCTCTGAAATTCCTGAATTCTGGAACGATAGAATGGATCAGCTGCTTGGAGTGAGACCAACTAAAGATTCCCAAGGCGTGCTTCAAGATACACATTGGAGCAGTGGCCTCTTTGGCTATTTTCCAACTTACACTTTGGGAAACTTGGTTTCAGCGATCATTGCATCAAAGATGCGCAAAGACCTTGAGGATTACGAGGAAGACATCAAGAAGGGTAATTTCAAGCCTATCAGAGAATGGTTAAGGTTAAAAATACACCAGCACGGATCTGTTTATGCACCCAAAGTGCTTCTTAATAATAATTTTAATGAAGGCTATAACCCGGATTACTTCGTGGCCTACATAGAGACTAAATACCTTGGGTCCTGAACCCTAACTTATTTGACTAAAGCCATATTCTAATTCTTTTTATACCATTTTTTGATTTCTTTTGCTAGAAGTAGAGGAAAAAGTGGATAAGTATTTTTCTGTTATTATATATTAGAAATAACTCCTCGTTGTCTATGGCTGTTAATAGCAAAATATGGATGCTCTATCTCTTCTGCAATGGAGACAATGTGACTAATGCTTTTACAGGTGTGTCATCTAGTAGTGGAGCACCAATTCGAAGCTTGATTTTTCAAAGTTGTAATCCCGACGGGTCCGCTATGATATCACTCCTAAAATAGGATTCTTGCAAAAAAAGGAGTGAAATAGAAAAAAGATGCAAACACAAGAGGTGACAGCATCATCGATGATGATGATCCTTGGTCAATATTCCTTTACGTTTTACCTCTGAACGAAAGGTCGCGGATCGAAAACCAACCTTATTGAACTTATTTTCCCATCATCATCGATGTGGAACCATCCACATACAAAGATTGTTACAGGCAGGGTGACAAAACTCATTTCGAAGAGAAGGCAGACATCGTGGCTATCCGCAAATTCCTTCTTGATCTCTAATTTCGGCAGGTCCGCGTGTTCCAGATACTTCATGAACGGCTCAGCTTGGTCAAAAGATGTTAGTTCAACAGGCCCAGGCGCCACGACTGATATGTTATCACTTATATAGCTTGTAACAGTTCTGAAGTCTTTTCGCTCCAAAGCCTGTATGAACTCCATCACAATTTCCTGTGCGCTTTTTGCAAATTCATCTTTTTGCATGGCTTTCCTTCGGTAGCATTGGATTTATTATCTTGTTAAGTTCAACTTTCGATTTAGGGAATTATATATTCAAGATGGGTGCGAACTACTAAGTAGTGGACTCGAAAGACTTTCAGCTGCTTGTAGGTCTGTACGGGAATGGGCGCCAAAGCTATCTGTCTCTAGGCAGGCTAGTTTCGCTCTCTGCTCCTGCTGTTCGGGACCGGCTGAACCGCTTAAGGAGCAAAGGAATCCTACAAGGGTTCATGCTATCGATAGATTCTAGCGTGTTTGACAGAGATGATCTCCTACTATTCTTTCTTGATAACTTTTCACGCAAGTCTGTACTAGCTGCGTTCGCCGTCCCAGACGTATCTTGGATAGCTTGGAAAGTAGATGCGCGAATTACGTTGCACCTATGGACTAAAAATGAGCGTGAGGCCACAGATAACGTCAGCAAGATATTGGGTGTCCGACCTTCGATGCAAGCTTTGACAGCACACAACAAGAGGCGAGCGCCGCTTTCCGTTACGGATCTGTTAATAATGGATGCTCTTGTAGATGACCCCAAGGTTCCGTTTAGAGAACTTTTAAAATCTACCGGTCTCAGTCCAAAGACTGTACGCAAGCACCTTAATCGACTCTTGGAGACGAAAACGATATCTATTGATCCTATTCTTGGCGCACTAACAGATTCTGGCGCGCTCATATACCCAATGGTAGTTGCTGGTAAGATCAGCATGGACGAGGTACGAAGAATAATGGGCCAGTCTGCCCAAACACATCACACTCTCGAACCGCCGATGAAACATGTTCTTTGTAGAGCAAGCTCGTTGGCTGAGGTGATAACTAAGACCCACGCGATGGGGAAGATTCGGGGAATCAAATATGTGACAATATCCCTGAATCGTGAAGTCCTAGGTTCTACAGACTTCAGACACTCCCTAGTCAAAGAAGAAATTATGAAGCTGGAAGAGAATCGAATGGGCTACCCTGCACCAATTGAGCTTCCAGACAAAGGATAAGGTTATCGTTTTTGCTCGTCGCGCCTATCCTTATGACTTGGTCTGAAAAGCAGGCAGATCTATTTGTTAAAGAAGTGCTTTGCTGTTAAAAAGGTCCCTCTTAAAATCGACTTCCTAAACAAAGCTGACTACCATATCAAACAAGTAATCAACGAACTACTACAGAAAGACATTAAAAGCTAGAGATAAACTGAATTAATAAGCTGCTTTCAATTTATATTTTGGACCATGAAACTGACTCAAGTAATACGAAGGATGCAAACCCCATTACGATTATAGATAACTTTTGAAGCTCTGTCAGTAGAACCCTTTTACATGCAGGGACCTAACACCCTTGGGCCTGCACATGATACTCCATAAAAACTTCTCATTGATTAGTTATAACCTACTTACTTTAATCCTACGAACTCATTCCAACTATTGTCATCATTTATAGAGTTGAGCAACCTACCATGGCCTTCTCTTTTATTTTTATTAAAAAGGGTAGAATAATTCCTTGGATTGAGTATGCTTGATATGCCTTTGTCATACTGTATCTTTCTCTGTACCAGGTCACTCCACCAATCAGGAAAACAAACCTTTCCGATTGTTTCAGGAGGAACTACAAGTTTGTATTGCGTTCCATACCCGTGTCTTCCCTTAGAGCTTCTGTGAGAAGTAGCCAAACCCATATTTTCTAGCTCAGTTAAGAGTTCGGCAATTCGCCTGTATGTTATCGGCTTGGTATCATTATCATCCCTTTCGACGATGTGACGATATTGATTATACATAGTAGAAATTGAGTGCCATACTTCTTGTGGTAAATATGAGATCTGTGCAAGTGCTGCAGCTACGAGCTTTAAGTGATACGGGGCAGATGATAATGTTGTGCCAACCCTATCCTTTTGTAGTCGCGCTAATGCCGCATTTACATGTACCTTGCTAATTTTCTTTCCCCCACCCATTTTACCCGCAATTCCAGCAGCCACCTGCAACAAGTCAATAGCCCTTCTGGCATCTCCATGTTCCTGCGAGCTTTGGTCTGCGCAATATTGCGGTATCTCAGAATCTATAGATCCAGAAAACGCTTTTGTAGCTCTATCCTTTAGTATTGCTAGTACGGCCTGTTGGGTATAAGGCTCAAAGAAGACTTCAGATGTCCCAATTCTTGATCTTACTCTGTCATCCATCTCATAGTCAGACATTACATTATTTGATATTGCAACTATACACATCAAATAGCTTTTTCCCTAAGCCTTTACTCCATCACCAATAATTTGTAAATAAAATCATATGGCTTGCCATGCTTATCATTTAATAGAACATCGAATTCATCTAGCACGAGAATAAAGAATTTAGTATTATTATTATCATTATTATTTTTCCTATTGTTTAGATGTTCCTCTACTGCGCTGCTAATCTCGTCAATTGCAGTATTGATTCCTTGTGCACTCTAGACTAGGTTGGCCAAGCTCTGTCAAAATTAAATTTGCACATCCAAAAACAGTCCTAGCTTTTCTGAGGTTAACAAGAGCATAAGATATATCATTCTCATCTAGGTTTGCACAGACAAACTTGACAATTGTGGACTTACCCGACCCGCTCCTGCCATATACAGATACAAACCGCACTACAAGTCTCTGTTTGTATCCTAATAAGAACCGAACAAGCTCTTTGGCCTTCGTCTATCTTCCAATTATTTGAGAGGGAAGCGTTAAGTTATCCAAGAATGCCTTGTTTGCAAAAAGGAGATTTTCCTTCTCCACTTCGGCAGAAATGCGCTTGAGGTCTTGCTTATCCACATATTTTCACTAGAAAC
>CAYWRR010000020.1:0-14379 GCA_964460425.1 uncultured Nitrososphaera sp. | reverse complement strand
TCAAGGACTGCTATAGGTTTAAGCATATATGTAAAGTTGCATTAACCTAGCAATACTGCAAAGAGGCGAGAGTTAGAACTACAACTACGATAATAGAGCATATGGCATGTTTGAGGCCGCAGCACATTGTGCCTGGCACACATATGTGTATTCACAGCTGAAATTGTTTAACAGTCATCAACGCAGGTATAAGTTGAGAGCAGAATTACAATTTTAAGAACAGTTACAACGAATTCTGTGTCTTCTAACATTTCCTTAAATCATTTCTAGAGGCTTGTCTGCGCTGGGAAGAGGAAACAACCTATCGATAGCTGCAATATCCTCATTGGTGAGCTTCCAATCTCCTACTCCACCACTGTTGTCCCTGATATGATCCGGATTACTCGTTTTTGGAATGGTGAAGAGATTTGGATCACGGGTGAGAAAGTTCAATGCAACTTGGCGTATGGTACGATTGTACCTCTTTGCAATTTCAGCTAGCACCTTTCCGCCTCTGCTATAAGGGGATGGAAAATTTCCATGACCAAAAGGTGAGTAACCTACTATAGCTATCCCGTTTTCAGCGCAGTAGGGTATCAAGTCCCTTTCAATGCCACGATATGCAAGATGATAGAGTACTTGGTTGCAGGCTATTCTATACTTTTTTAGTGCATGTTGGGCTTCTCTTAATAGCCCTACATCGAAATTGCTGACTCCGATATATCTTATCATGCCTTCATCTACTAGCTCTTCCATGGCATGCATCGTCTCCTTAATGGGATTCTGGCTACTGGGCCAGTGTAGTAGGTACAAGTCAATGAAGTCGGTCTTTAGCCTTTTGAGGCTGCGCTCGCATGCTTTCAAAGTTCCTTGATAGGATGCATTAGAAGGCAGAACCTTGCTTACAAGAAAAACTTGTTCGCGTTGCTCATCTACAGCTTGAGCTACCAATTCCTCTGCCCTACCATTACCATACATCTCTGCAGTGTCGATGTGATTCATACCTAGGTCCAGTCCTAGGCGCAGTGCCTCAATGGCCCGACTCTCGCCGTCCCTGCTTCTGCCTTCGATCATCCATGTGCCCATTCCAATCACTGGCACCTCCAAACCTGTCCATCCAAATTTACGCCTAAGCAATTTTATCTACATCTATTTGATTCTGTGTTTATATTAGTGGTACAGGTTGTTTATAGTGATGATTCTTAGGCCCGGTGATGAACATCCTGGTAGAGCGGAAGACTTTTTATTGAGCTAGTAACTTTGAGGTTTTCCCTCAATCCCTTTCAGCATTGTCACATACACGCACCTCTTTCGTTCTTAATGGGATAACTTGTAACATAGTTTAAGAGTTCAGCTCAAAAAGTCAACTCGGCTTCCTTTTACAATATCATACTTTTCCGCAAAGCCACCAACAGTCTCTAGCACATAAAGTGAATCATCAATGGGCTTGTATGTTGGACAAAAGAGTTCAGAGCTGCATGGCTGTAGATCATGTTCTATATGGACGATGGTCTTGTCATCGTCTATCCAGATTATATCGATCGGAAATTTCATATCTTTCATCCAAAATGTGTGCTCGGCTTCGTTGTCAAACACAAATAACATCGCCTCATTTTCAGCAAGGCTATCTTTCACAGACAATCCATTTGTCCTTTGTTCGTCAGTAGCCGCGACGTTAGCGACAAGAACCAGGCCATTCAGCCTAACATTGACCTGCCGATAACCGTCTTTGCTTCCAGACCTCACTTCCTGAGTCATATTGAGCTCTTGCTGTTCGTCTTCTGGCTGACTTAGTATACTGCTAATCGCAGGATTGAAGTAGAGGAGAGCAGCAGCAATTACACCTATAACGATAGCAGCGGCAACAATAACAATTGTCACAGCCATATGCAGACCTACCTATTAGTAGAATTGCTAGCTATTTATCTCATACAAGAGGTTTTGACAGCCTTAGGTGCATCAGTTGCATGCTCTTGCCATGCTGGTGTTGTTGTTGCTGCATTATGCGGGGCTCATGGCCTGTAGACTTAAAGTATGATGCCAACACAAGCGCCCATGGTAGGACCTGCTTGCCATCTAGCTTTGACTGAAGGCTCACCATATTGTTGTTTCTATCGTGCTTTAGCCCACCCAGACAGCTTATCTTTAGCGCAGAGTCAACTAGATCCATTATTTCGGTTGTGCTCATGCCTGATATATTTAGACCGTATCTTTCATCAATCACTTCGACAAGCTCTGCGGACATGTCTAACCGGCTAATTGTGTATTCCAACATCTTTGCAGCTAGACCGTTTTCAACTATTCTTATCAGCTCTACTGCCTTTGCTGCTGAATCCGGCTGGATATCAAGCAAGTATTTCATCTCGCTTGCACCCATCCATACATCTTCAAGATATTTTGCCTGCAGCATAGCAAATGAATCCGTCGAGGCAAAAAAAGCCGACTTTCCATTACTACTGTCGATTAGTACTAGGTAGCTTGAGTCAATAATAATGAGGTTGGACACAACCTCAGCCGTACGAAGCTCAATTCCATCTGGCAGTTGGAAGATGTTTTCGTTGCCGATACATTGAGAGCTAAGTATCATGCGCAGATGTACGCCAGCAGTCAGAGCTCTAACAACAGACGCTTTGCATTGCGAGAGTAGCCTCAACCCCCAGGGTTCAAGAGCTGCTATGACTGAAGAGCGAGAGTTTGCTATTAGGCTACTTATTCTTTCAAGGGTAGAGTTGGCATCCAGTATGAAATACCTTCTTTCCTCAGAGCCCTTGGGCCGCTGGCTTTCGTCGTTTATCTTTTGCAAAGAATCTATTATCTTCCTCATGTTCTTTACCCTACAATCATGCAAGTTGACGATCTCTGCAAAGGCCTCCTCAGGTGGAATTGCACTGCATATAAGTGGTTTCTGTTTAGAGATGACAGCAAGCTTCTTCTTCTCCAGCTTTTTCACTGTTTGATAGACCTTGGTTCGTGGCAGATTCGCATAGTAAGCTATTTCGCTTACCGCTAGTGATCCCTTGCCTATCATGGTAAGGTAAGCCCTAGCTTCATATTTTGACAGTCCGAATTCTTCAAGGTTGCCTGGAAGACCATTATTAGTGTCAGTCATCATATCCTTAGCAAATGAAAACTAAAGGTAAGGCGGTTGGTTAAATAGATTGTGTCAAAGTTCAAAAAAATGCTGAGCTGTTACTATGGGCTATTGTTACCGCAGTTACAAAACATTGTGATACATAGTATGTATTATTTTCAATACCATAAGCCAAATCGGAATGAATTCAAGGTGGGTAAAATCCGAATCAGTACTAGACAGCTACGACAGAGATGAGAATAATGACAACAAATATAATCAAACTACTTCTCAGCCCAAACCTGGAGGTCCATTAAAGCCTCGGCTGGATGCGGTGAGAAAAAAAATACAAGTGCTGATCAATCGTCTAGGAGAGCTTCACAGCATAAACAGGTCAAGAAATAGTGAGATTTCCAGTAAGCTGATCGTTTCCATAAACGAGAATAACACACAAGATTCGACTCTACTTTCTTCAGAACTCACAAGGGCAAGACAGCTGTCAAGAGCATTGCTCCTGACTTCTGTTGTTCTGGAAAAGCTCGTATCAAAATTATCATCAGCTTCTGACTTTGGCGATCTAGTAGTTACCTTGAGTCCTGCGATGGCTGTAGTAAAGAATCTTAGATCATCCATTGCGCGATGTGTGCCGGAGATGGAGGAAGAACTCGGCATTATCTCTGAACTCTTGAGTGGGATACTTGTCGATGCAGGCCAGGTGGGCGGCTTTACTATAAATTTTGAGACGGCTAATGAAGAAGGCGTACGCTTCATCGAAGAGGTTTCGCTAGTAGTAGAGCAGAAGATGAAAGAAGAGTTCTCCAAAGTGCCTAACCTGCCCCTAACACCAATCAGATTTTCGTAGACCGGCCTCTGTGCCCAGGCCTGATAGATAAGCTATGGTAGGCAAACTACCCAACATTTTTTGATAGCATATTCTCTTGTTATTTTTCCATAAATCTTATCATAGCGATATTTGAGGTTCACTTCACCAATCGTACTCGTAAGTTAGCCACCGCCACCATCATGATCTCTATTTTGTAACCATCTGTACTAGGTGCATTACTATTATATGACTGAATACAAACAGATCAATCCGTTTGTAAACGTGTGACAGGTTATTACATTATTTCTGTTGTTGACGCACGGATGTAATAGTAATCATCGAAGCATTTGGTCCTGCTGTCCTTAACGTATTCCATCATGCTCTCAATGATACACTTTTTTCATATGGTGAACGTAATCTCTGTGTTCGAGTCCAAGTGGCGCATTACATGCTTCTGGGTACCATGGGCCGCCATCTGAATAAACAAGAACAAGTTTGCCATACAGCTTGATTAATGACTGAAGATAATGCTTCAGTTACCCTAGCATGTTTCTATTTGTCTTGAAATATTATGTACACACAAATCAATACCTATCCTACGTGGTCGCTCCATCATAGCCACCCAAAGCCATGCCTCATCGTGTCCAATCTGTATAATTGTTTCGTCAATCAGAAGAAATGCTGCTGACACACCTTTCTTGTACAAGTATATAGTGGATGTATTTTGGGTTGAACTTTTGTTTGTATCCATTCCGAGACTGTGCAACATGACCCCTTTCTCAAATGGTTCTATGGTCCTAGATGACGTGTTGTTCCTAAATGACAGACCTAGAAGGATAGGCGTACAATGCATTATATACATCTACACAAATATATATGACTAGCTCAGTGGATGTTCTTCTCTATCATTTTCAAACATTAACCCCATAGAGTGGGAGAGTACATGCCCACAGCTAGAGCCTTATCGCTAACTTAACAGAACCTCACGAATAATAAAAGAACACTTATAACGACAGAACCAACTTCACCCTAGCAAATGTCAAGCAAAACGCCCATGCGATGGATACTCTGCGTTCAATCATCGAACACCGGATCAACTTTATCATAAGTAGTAAGAGAAAAAGAGAGCATTATGTAGTGCTGACATGGTATTGGGGCTGGTGAAAAAGTTAGGCTCCTCCTGAATGTTAACTCCATAGGATCTCGAATCAACAGACTGCTTTGAAGAATTTATGACGTTAATAACATGTAATGCGATCTCGTATGCCAGCGACGTAAGTGATGACGCTGAATATGACCCCCGATGCGGCTCAGGTTTCTCTCAGAGTTGCGGTACACAACATCGAAGGTATCGGCTAGACTTTTGTAGTACTTGAGCCAGAAGATCGAACCAGAGCTCCTACTGCAGTTTATATTTTTCAAGGAGCAGGCGATATGAATACGGCATTGGTTAGGACAAATCATGCAGCCCTTACAGGAGCATGGCTGCAGAAAGTGAAGAAGAAGATCGAGAGGAAGACTGAGAGTAGAAGAAGGTCGGGAGAATAATGGCATAGGTGCAAATTATTTTGTTAGCTAGGCAACATAGATTTACACATAAGTAATTCAAAGAAAGAATCCAATCTGGCTTGAACTATATTTATGAGTCTCGCACCACAAGAATTAGAAAATAGCGCTAGCAAGTATGCAGCCGAAGCAATCAGGCTAGACTCTCAGGGCTCACGTGGAATGGCAATCAATTCATATCAGCGGGCTATAGAGGCACTGGTCAAGCTCGTTCAGATATATCCTGATTACAAGTTAAACAAGGTCTACATGGAGAGAGCCAATGCATATCAGAATAGGATCAAGGCTCTTCAGATGTCGCATGGTCTAGAAGAAGAAGAAAAGGTGGCATCAACCCAAATCCATACTATTAAATTAGATCCTCCAAATGGGCACGGGAGCAAGCGTTCTATTATTTCTTCCTCTACTACTTCTACAAATACTTCTGCTCCAGCTAAGTATGGTGGAAATGTAGAAACACTCAAGGCCGACTTTGATGACTTGGTGATGAAAGAAAAGCCTAAAGTGAGCTGGAAAGAAGTCATCGGGCTTGAAGATGCGAAGAGGGCAATTCGCGAATCTATTGTTTATCCTACAAAGAGGGCAGACCTGTTCCCACTTGGCTGGCCTCGGGGCATATTACTCTATGGCCCTCCAGGGTGCGGCAAGACGTTGCTTGCAGCTGCAGCTGCGGCGGAAATTGACGGCTACTTCATCAATGTAGATGCTGCATCAATGATGAGTAAGTGGCTGGGCGAGGCTGAAAAGAATATCTCCAAACTATTCAATATGGCGCGTAACCTAACCGAAAGCGAAGGAGTACCAGTTCTCTTATTTATAGACGAGATCGATTCTCTTCTCGGCACACGCAACAGTGAGGTAGGAGGGGAGGTTAGAGTCAAGAACCAGTTTCTAACCGAGATGGATGGTATCAATGGCAAGAGCAAGGAATTCCAGCTCTATGTTATAGGGGCAACCAATAAGCCTTGGAGCCTAGAGGTGGGATTCCTGCGCAGATTCCAAAAGAGGATCTACGTGACACTGCCCGGTAATGCATCAAGGACAAACCTTTTCCTGCAATATACTAGTCCCTTGAATGTTGACGGGACGTTAAGGGTTGATGAGCTTGCCAAAATAAGTGAGGGCTATAGCGCGAGCGACATCAAGGATATTTGTCAGTCTGTTCAGCTACGCGTCGTAAATGAATTATTTGAAAGCGGCATAGCTATGGAGGATGGCACTAATCCAAGACCAATAGGAATGAGCGATTTCAGAGAAATATTGAGGATCCGGAAGCCGAGTGTCAGCGTTGACATGATAAGGGCTTACATGCGATGGAGTGACCAGTTCAAGGCACTTTGACCAGAATTATTTCTTCTTCTTGCGTCCTGGCCTCTCTGTCTCTTCTTAAATTTTCTTGGTACTAGGTAGGACTTATAGCGATCGCTTAGACTCAGTTTCGCTTTTCAGCATCCTTTGGAACTAATAACTACTTCGCTACTCTTGACTGTAGAGGTAGTAGTCCTTTATCCATAATAGCTGTGGTCAATCTTGGGCCCCACGCCTGCCAGTATATCCCATAGCGGGATCCTTTAAGCCTTTGTCAACAAAACACCCAACATGAAAGCGCTATTAAGTACAATTGAAGTAAGGATTTACTAGTCCTGGTTAGCATAAGCTGGCTGGATGTAATCTTTAAGAAGCATGTAAAGTGCACTTTTAGTTGCCACGTAGGGATGATGCTGTAAAGTCAAGGATCTATAAACAAAACAAAAATTACATAATTGAACTTTGGGCTCTGAATACGCTTTTGTGATAGAAATATGCCTATTTCTCTAACCTTGTTCTAGATGTTGCCTGGTTGCCCGTAACCCTTTATATAACGAGTCCAATGGAAAAAAACCGCAAATGGTTTTGGAAGATATGCTGCCAATCGGGGCCTCGGTAGCGTCAATGGGGGTTGCAGCAGGGTTTGCTGCTTGGGTTGGAAGGCAGCAAAGCGGAACCGAAAACATGATGAATATTTCGTCTGCTGTGAGGACTGGCGCAATGGCCTTCCTAAGAAGGGAATTCAAGATAGTAATACCAGTGGCAATTGTGCTTGTAGTAATTATTGGTTTTGCTTCAAGTTTCTCAAATGGAGTTGCATTCGCAGTTGGGGCTGCACTATCTGGGATCGCGGGTCTCATTTCGCTTAGGATTACGGTCAAGGCTGCTTCGAGAGCTGCTCACGCAACATCAAAGGGTCTTGGGCCTGCGTTTGCCACTGCATTCAGGGGTGGTGCAACCGTTGGCCTGTCTGTGCCTGCAATGGCATTGTTAGCGATCACCGCGCTGTACTTTGTGTATCCTGACCCATTGATGATTGCAGGAGTTGGTATTGGTGCAAGCCTCATCGCGTTGTTCATCAGGGCTGGCGGGGGCATATTTACAAAGGCAGCAGACTTGGGAGCTGACCTTGTTGGCAAGGTCGAGGCAGGGATCCCGGAGGACGATCCAAGGAACCCAGCTACGATCGCGGATAATGTTGGCGATAACGTAGGCGATGCAGCCGGCATGGGTTCTGATGTCTATGAATCATATATCGTCACGATACTTGCAGCCATGTTGCTTGGTGCGCTTATCGCCCCAGGCAGCCTAGAAGCAATAGGCGGCGACAGATTCGGTCCTACACTGCTTCCAATTGTGGGGATCGAGGTGAACCCTATGGTTATTTACCCGATGCTAATAGGGGCTTCAGGGCTGATAGCGTCAATAATTGGCGCGATGACGATAACTTCAAGAAGGATATCTGATCCAATGAACCCTCTCAATATTGCGTTTATGGTGAGCGCCGCAATAGCCATCGGGCTCAACTTTTTCTTTACTACTACATTTCTAGGCTACAACTTGTTGTCATATTCGCTCTTTGCAACCACGGTGGTGGGAGTGATACTTGTGCCAATAATACAGAGAATTACTGACTATTATACCAACTCCAAGTACAAGCCTGTAAAGGAGATTGCAGACTCTACTAAGTGGGGATATGCCTCAAATACGCTCACAGGCATCATTATGGGCATGAGGTCAACTGGACCCTTTATGCTTGCCATAGTCATTGTACTTGGAGTTTCATATGGCATTATATACGGAGTGACGCAGGACCCACTTATGGGGATCTATGGCACAGCGATGGCTGCGATGGCTATGCTCAGCCTTGCAGGGATCGTTCTTTGTATTGATGCATTTGGGCCAATAAGCGACAATGCCGGCGGTATTGTTGAAATGACTAGTATGGGCGAAGACAATCGAACAATTACTGACAAGATAGATGCTGCTGGTAATACTACTAAGGCGATAACAAAAGGGTTTGCAATCGCAAGCGCGGGCCTTGCTGCACTTGCCATTATACAGGCGTTTCAGCTTGAGGCTGACAGGATATTCCCAGTAATGGCATTTGAATACTCGCTTTCAGATGTAAGGCTCGTAATCGGGCTCTTGATAGGGGGCCTGATCCCCTTCTTTGTAACAAGCCAGCTTATCGCAGGAGTCAGTAGATCGGCTTCAAAGATGGTTGACGAAGTGAGGCGCCAGTTTAGGGAAAAGCCAGGCATAATGGATGGGAGGGAAACTCCAGACTATGCTAAATGTGTTGATATTGCAACGACTGCAAGCCTAAGAGAGCTATGGAAGCCGGCGCTAGTCACAATTGCGGCTCCAATCGTGATAGGAGTGATGTTAGGTCCAACTGCGGTGGCAGGCGTGCTCATGGGCGCGGTTGTAAGTGGCCTATTCCTTGCATACCATCTTGCGAACAGCGGAGGCGCATGGGACAATGCCAAGAAATACATCGAGATGCAAGGTAAGAAAAAGACGGAGGCTCATGCAATTGCAGTAGTAGGTGACTTGATTGGTGACCCATACAAGGACACGGCTGGACCAGCACTTAATACCGTAATCAAGCTGCTCAACACTGTAGCAATAGTGTTTGTGCCAGTATTCATCGCAATATTGGCTCTGTAACCACATATTTCAAAACCTGTATCGGTCATCTGTTGGAAAGAGGCATAGCCAGCATGAATGTAAGAACTTCAGCGCAATACCAATTAATGTACATATTGGCCGATCACTAGACAAAGGAGCATATCTAAACTGCCAAACCTATTGGTTGACCTAATTGCAGGAACTATTAGAAGATGGAACATAACCTATTGCGTGAAATTGATATGGATCATGCAGATTCTTGCCTGCACAAAGGTAATTCTGCAAAAGCTCAGATAACAAAAAATTGGGGGAGATACTATCGCTAACACTATTTGCATGAATTATGTAGATAAATAGAATCATGATAAATGGAAGGGTGTTCTGGCTTGTATAGCCAAAAATATAAACACAGGTTGCGCGATCGAGATTCTCGCATAGATGCAATTTACTATCAATTTCAACGCCAAGGCCATCGAAAATAATGTTCGTGAATATCTAGATAATCTAGATTTAAGAGGTCTCCTAGAGACGGAGCTCACAGGAAGAGAACTTGTAGGCTACATAGAAGGTCCGCCTACGATGAACGGCGAGCCTCACGCGGGACATCTCCGGGGTAGAATTATCAAAGATCTTTGGTATAGGTTCAACACCTTACGAAAAAAAAGAATTATCTTTCGCGCAGGCTGGGATACACAAGGCTTGCCAGTAGAGCTGCAGGCAGAAAAGGAGCTTGGGCTAACAGGCAGCAAGGCAGAAAATGTCAGGAAGGTTGGAGTGGAAAGAATTGTTGAAACCTGCAAAAAGATTGTCCATTTATACAACGAAAAGTGGCTTGCAGCCGACAAGCTACTTGGCATGTCATTTGACTATGAAAAGGCATACTGGACTTTCCATGATCAGTACATAGAGCGAGAATGGAGGTATCTGAAGAAGGCGTGGCAAAGCGGAGTACTGAAGGAGTGGTTCAGAGTAGTAGCTTACTGTCCATCATGCCAAACATCCCTCAGTAATGCTGAGGTGAATCAGGGATATGAAACTGTTGAAGACCCTTCATTTTACTATAAAGTCAAGCTGAGAGGTGAAGAAGATGCATACATGATAGTGTGGACTACAATGCCGTTTACAATTGTTACAGACGAAATGGTGGGAGCAAATCCTAAAGCTGATTATAATTACGTGCGTATTAACAATAGTGATGAGCTGTGGATTGTTGGTTCTGACAGAATGAATGACCTTATGAAGGAGTTACATATTGAAGATTTTAGAGTTGAAAAGACGGTCAAGGGAAGTGAGCTTGACAGTCGATATTACATCCATCCTTTGCTACACATCATACCAGGTCTAGCTGAGCTGGCAGCCAACAGATCGATCCACTTTGTGGTCAGTGACGACTTTGTTGACACAGCCACAGGCAGTGGTCTTGTGCATTTGTCACCAGCAAATGGCGAGCAAGACTTTGAGATAGCGACAAAAAGAAATGTTCCCATTTTCGTACCAATAGATGATAGAGTAATCTTCACAGAAAAGGCTGGCGCCTTTAGGGGTCTTTTTGTCAGAGATGCCGATAACAAAGTCGTGCATGCAATGAATGAAGCTAACGCATCAGTCAAGATAGGCAAGATAAAACACCAATACCCTACATGCTGGCGTTCTCATCACAAGGTAGTATGGCTCGCTCGACGAGAATACTTCTATATTATTGAAAACTTGGGGGAGAAGCCACTGCAGGCTGCAAAGAATGTAGATTACTATTTTGATCCACCAAAGAATCGATTCATAGAAATCATTAGAGAGCAGCATCCTTGGTGCATATCGAGAGAACGGGTTTGGGGTACTCCCCTTCCCATATGGTCATGCGCCAAGTGCTCTCATAAAGACTTGCTCTCTTCAAGAAATGAGATTATAAGGAGGGCGATAGATCTCCCTGACGGACATGACTTTGAACTTCATCGTCCCTGGATTGATAGGATCAAAATAAGATGCGAAAAGTGTAGAGTAGCAACAATGCAGCGCGAACCATTTGTCCTTGACACATGGCACAATAGCGGCGCTGCGCCGTACGCCTCGCTTACCGATCAGGAATACACAGATTTGATCCCTGCCGACTTCTTGACAGAGGGTATCGACCAGACAAGAGGATGGGCATACACTCTCTTAATGGAAAATGTCATCATGAAGCAGTCAGCTCTCGCGCCATTCAGATCATTTCTTTTCCAAGGGCATGTCCTTGACGAGAAGGGCAACAAGATGAGCAAGAGCCTTGGCAACATTATTGAAGCTGATACGCTTTTGATTGAAAACCCGGTAGACCTTGTAAGGTTGTACTTCATGTGGAAGTCGTCCCCTATTGAATCGCTTAATTTTAGCCTTGACGAAATGAAGACTAGGCCTTACCAGATACTAAGCACACTTCATAACCTGCATGTGTACTTCAAACAGAATAGCGAATTTGACCGGTTCAATCAGGAAAAGCATACACTGAACTGGGCAACTAGCAATAACCTTCTTGGGTTAACAGAAGTTTGGCTTCTATCAAAACTGCAGAAGTTAGTAGTAGAAGTAGGCGAAGCATTGGATCATTGCCGGTTCCACGAAGCTGCCAAAGCGATGGATACTTTTATCATTAATCACCTGAGTCAAACCTATGTTCCAATGACAAGAAACATAATCTGGGATGACAGCCCTGAGAATCTCGACAAGCGACTTGTTGTATATTCGGTGATAGGCCATGTGCTGATACAACTTAACATAATGCTTAACCCGCTGTCTCCATTCATAACCGAGTACCTCTACTTTACTTGTTTTAAGAGAAGAAAAAGTATCTTACTTGAAAGCTGGCCGAAGCGAGATGAAAAATTAGTTAACTCCGAGGTAGAATTAGCTTTTGATAAGATAAGAGAGATAGTCTCGCTCGCGAACGCAGCAAGGAACCTTGCTAACCTCAAGAGACGCTGGCCCATAAAGGAAGTTATTATCTGCGGTCAGAATTTGAATCTGCTCTTCATACAAGGAATCTCGGATGTCCTTAGGAACCAACTTAACGCAGGCCAGTACAGATTAGTAGAAATAGGCACTGGCTCGCAACTTGAAAAGGTAGCTAACCTTCTTTATACAAAGATGCCAATCTCTGTCAATATATCACTTGTTAGAAGGAATATTGCGCCAAGAGTCAAGGCAGATATCAACGCGGTTGCTGAAGCATTTGAGAGAGTTGACAAGCTCGAGCTCGTCCACACTTTGCATAAGTCTGAGGGATACCTGCTTGCATACAACACCGGCAAGACCATCAAGCTATCGCCTTCTGATCTAGAGATTGCCTATAAGGCCTCAGATGGATACTCCTGCTCTGAAAGAGATGGCATTGTGGTATTCGTTTCCAGTATACGCGACAAGGGCTTGATTGCTAAAGGGCTGCTAAGAGACCTGGCAAGACAGCTACAACAGTTGCGCAAAGAGCGGCAGTACAACCCAACTGACATAGTCGATTGTGCTTACGTTGCAGGACTCACTGGAGAGGACATTGCAAGGCTATCGCTAATGAAGGATGAACTGACCTATCTTGTACGTGTAAAGACTGTCTTTTTATTAGAAGATGCGCCTATGGACATAAGCTATAAAGTTATAGAGATTGATGGGAGAGAATTCAAAATATCTGTTGAATGAATTTGCCAAATTATATTATATGCTAATTTGTTGGTTGGATGTAAAGATATTTCTTGTGTATTTGTTCCACCTTTAGCGTTGAGTGGTGATGCAAAACGATCTGCTTCTGAGTTGGCTAACCAGCAGGTCAAGTTACATGGGTTCATGAGATATCTTGTGGTTGCCTGCTTGAGGGGGGAGTGGATAAGCATACAGACAGGTACTGTTGCATAGTCCCTAAAAGAGAAGGAATAGAGACCTAGATATGATGCTGCTACTACCAAACAATATTTTATGATTTGAGATATAAGAACCACCGTTGATTCGTATACCGCGGAACTAACAACAGCAGAACACTATTTCTTTACATTTGAGCAATGAACTATATTATTGGTTTACTCTGTATTCAAAGTTAGATAAAAGAATAGCAACAATAAAGTAGCATAGACTGATTAAATCTAAATATATCTAGTTACGCATTATAATCGAAATGGTTAAATTTGATGGTATTAAGGGACAGGAATTGCTTGATGTTGAAGAAAAGAAGGGCGAGCTTACTCTCATCTTCAAAGATAATCGCTACCTCTTTGTGAAGGTTCAGAACGGCCAGCTCATAGCAGACTCGGTGCCAGAATAATAATAACAATAACAATAACGGCAGATCATTGCTTCTTAATCTTTAGATACTTTTCATACATAGATAGAGCAATTTCCTGCGTTATTGACTGCACAGAGCCAGGCCTCATAAGCCTTATCTTTTCTATTGCTTGCTCTGCAGTTAGATTCTCTTTTTTTATTATATAAGCTGCAAGCACTGCACCTGTCCTTCCCTTGCCTGCAGCGCAGTGGACCAGAACCGCCTTACCGCTACGAATTTTCTTATCTATGTGATTTACTGCTTCATCCAGAACTTCTATCATTGGTGCGCCATAGTCCTCCACCATTAGATGCAAGTAATCAACATCGCCACCGTCAAACCATTCAGAAGGGAGAGGAACCTCTCTTACTGTGACAATAGACTTAATGCCTTTGTCAATAACCCATCTGAACTCATCCTGAGTAACTGGGAGCCCTGAACCGGCCAACTTACCCTCTCTAACCCAGCTAAAGTTGGTGGGCCTGTCAGACATCATACCATGGAATCGCCTGTAGGCATTGCCTATCTTTGTCAAGTAGCAATCTAAAGGCTGCTACGCTTTATTAATGATGTCATATAAATGCGTGATTTCTTGCTTTTGAAAGAACTGTTCCTTCCATAATATGCTTTTAAAAGATTCACCTAGCACAAAGATAACAAGAATTGCAAAAAGAACAATGTCTCCTTGCTGTCTGAGAAATTTTAGTAAATCTGTGATAC
>CAYWRR010000019.1:0-19816 GCA_964460425.1 uncultured Nitrososphaera sp. | reverse complement strand
GAATATTTGTTGTCAGTAAGATGAACGTGAACGTCAAAGAGCAATGATGTATGTTGAAAGATGCAATACAAATAAATATTTGTAAAAGTCTTAGTGCAGGCTATTTACTGTTAGCTAAAGAACAAGCTACTGCCGCTTAACTGCCGAGAATGTAATTACAATAGAAAAGACTTACGCCTTAGTATGCAAGGAGTTACCAGCGCTCTTTCGCACACCAAGAATTGATACTAAAACAGTATTTTCTCATAAAGGAGCATAGGAATGCAGGCAGAAGCAGGTAGATTGATTATTATTATTACATACCATTACGCTTGTTGCTGATGAAGTGAGCCATTTTCAAATTAATTCTGCCTAGAACGTTGGCATCATTCCTTCTTATAAGTACACTTTTAATATAGTTATGTCAGGTACTGCCTATGTCTTCTGAACCTGAGTTCGGTCTTGCAGCAATGTATCGTATCATGAAAAAATCTGGCGCAGAACGTGTTAGCGATGACGCAGCTGATGAACTGAGAAAGGTTCTAGAAGAGATAGCAGAGAGAATTGCCAAGCAGGCAGTAGACCTATCCTTACATGCGGGAAGGAAAACAATCAAACCAGAGGACATCAGGTTTGCTTACAAGAATGTAATAAGGCTGTAGCCAGCCATGTGCCAACCGTATCTATTTGTCAGTGCAAACAAGTGTAGATCACACACATAGTATGAAAAAAAGGAAGAAATCAGTTCTGTTAATAATGTATTTTGTCTATTGGTAAAAGGACCAACCATCCTAATCGTGTATTCATCGCTGATTAATTCAGTCCCTAAATGAGGCGTATTATAACAATACAAAAAAATTTTCAGCTACCGTGAACGGTATTTTGAATATAGCCACGCTCCCCCAACCACTATAATAATCAATATTATTATCCCTGCAAATACTGGTGCCAACAGCTGAATAAAAAAGCCGGCTATTGCAAAGAATACAATTAGCACAACTACTGCACCTATAATAGCAGCTATCGCGCCTAAAACCAACCTTTAGTAAAGATATGAATAATAATTGTATGCTTTAGCTGATATTTCTAGTACATACATCTACACTAATCCGGCTGCTTTGATTTCTAGCTGTGCGTAAAGTGGGTCTTACCCCTCCTAAATCTTTGTGCGTTTATACAGGATAGTTGTTGTAATCTTTCAATTATCTAGTGGTCTTTCTTTGGCATTCTTCTAGTTCACTTCTCTCCGTATGTCCAGCTAAGCATCTTCTAAAAAGAACACAAACGTCGAAAGTTTGCTCTGAAACTTGCAAGTTGTGGAATTTATTAGTTCCCAAATTCTCATTCAATAGTTGAAAGTTTATATGTATCAAAATCAGAGATACTAAAGTTAGCTTTTGGGTTAGTTATTATAATTTAGCTGGAAAAGCCCTGAAACAGTACGCGGAAACAGGGCACAAGTTGTTATGTCTAGATAATATAATCAAAATGTGGCTCATCTAGGATGGGTTCTTCTTCATTATTGTCATTGCCTTGACGCCTACTGCTAGATATGTTTTGTATTCTTGGTGATAGACTACCTTGGTACTCTCTCCCAGTGCATGAATCACATTATTGTTGTTAAGCTGCTTCTATCGTTTGGGTTCTATTGCAATAAATATCGGTCCTTCTCGTCAATATTGGTTTTGTGTGAATAAGCTTCGTCTCCTTTAATGGAGTTCTGCTAGTGCAGGCTTCAAAGTTCATACTTTTGTAGATCCGCTTACAGTATTACATCATGTACAGAATAATTGCAAATACTGTCAAGTATTGGTGTCGATGTTAGTATGCCTGTATTGACTAGTTTTCAGCTTGTCCGAAAAGTAAAGGATCAGCGACCAGAATGAAGGTCATAATGATGAATATGTTTGAAGTAAACAAGCCAGGATTTGAAGCTGTTTTTCCATCAACTCCAAATGATGCGGTAATAAGAAAGCCGTTTACGCCTTCGCAGCTGGTAGAAGAAAGAGGATTTTTTGGGCGCGATGGCTCAAGGGGCTACTAGAGGTTAGATTTGCGTGGCGAGTCGTAGAATACCAAACCATTTGGCAATAATGTAAGACTGAAAGATCTGCTACTGAGAAGGCTCCCACTTGGGAATCCTATCATGTGTGGCGACGACTATAACAAAAAAGGACGTCATTTATAGTGGTTATCTCCATAAGATGATCTCCGAACGCTTAAATCGAATTTGTTATTGCTTTACAACAAGGCAAAAATAGATGCATCCTGAGGATTTGAAGAATATTTGGGTATGTTCTAACTGCCAAACTGCCTTCGCCTTTCATAGTGATATGATGGATCATATAAAGGATACACAACATAAACACATAAAGAAATTTGATTTGGATACAGGTAGGCTTGTTGAAGTCAGGGCAATGGTCTGATTGGACACTCCTAGTTATGATTACTACAATTACTACACACAGAATATTTGTATAATATGCCATCCAGCTCATTTTCAACCACTACAGTTCCCATCAGCACAAGAAAGAGAGCTAGTTAATTGATATATTATTACTTATTTGTTACAACTAAGTTTAACATCCATCAGGCTTTGATCAGTAACCAATCATAGGCATGATAAATTGGCAACCTTTTCATCCTGTCCTTTGCGTCACCATTAATCATATCAGTTGCTAAATCGCTTTTTGGAGAGCATGTCACGCTGCTATGCAATAATCAGGAGAGTATGATTCTACTGCAATAGATTCCATGAATGGAGGACTGGAAGCAGGTCAGCTTTGCATATATATGCTTGAGTCTTTAACAGTAACATATCACATCTGAGTGAAATTTCATCTAAAATTACAAACTATGTGGAAAATATAGGGAAAGGTAACTTGGTCGTAATTGATTTTCTTCCTTTCTATCAGTCTGCCATGGCATCAAATCTTGCACCCTTTAAGCAACTGAAGAAAAGGATAGAGGAACTTCTGCACAAGCAATATCTGAGGGATAGCGTGATAAGGTCTTGATATTTGCAGAAGTTGCTTGATCTCTCTGTCTGAGCATTGCCTTTTTGACAAGAGCCTAGAACTCGAGAGCTTGTGAAATGACGCTCATTTTGAATGGCTAAAAACAAACTCAACATCACAGTATTATGTCCTCATTATGCTACTGTTTTGGACGAAGATTCAAATCTGTATGCTAAAGGCCAAATCGACAAAGCCTAAGTCCAACACTCGAATTACAAAAATGCAGAATAAGATAGAGGCGTCGTTGTCTATCGCTTTTTTAAGAAGAAAAATCTTACCTACCATGCAAGCACTATTCTAGCCCTGATGGCCTGCTTCACGCCTAACCTTTGGCTATAATTCATTCCAATTCTCTTCTTCTCAATCCAAATGAAATTGCTTATGGGAATGTCCATCCACCGCCACTTATACTAAGTATAAAATCTGGGTCAGTACTTGCTATCTCTCCATTAAGTTATGACATCATAAAAGAGAACACCTACACGACCCAACGTTTGTGAATTGGAGAGTGTGACGTAAGTCCTTGCAATTGCAACAGTAGTAGACAGACATCTCTCGTTGCTAGTCTGAAGCTTCTAGAACTAAAATATAGATACAATCCATACATGATTTTGGCGCATGGGTGTGTCGTATTGTGTTTCATGCTACTACACTACGATGAAATGCTAGCATACACACCTAGCTATGGACTTATCTTAAGAGCCTCAGAAATGTATCAGTTTTATTTATATATATGAAATTTGCTAAGAGATATAATTGTATGACAGTAAAAAGGATTTTAGCCTTGCTCTAAATGAATTATTTGATATTTATAAGCAAGATCCTGAGGGATTTTCTAGGGAACTAGATCAGATCGTTCATCTACTTACGGAGTATCAGGACAAGAAGAACATAGAAGCTATATTGTTTTTTGGTCTACAACTTAGCGGATATTCGTATTTTAGACATGCCATAATTGCTTTAAATGGAGTTCTAAAGTATATAAAAAACAACCCACAAGACACCTCACTAGATACCATACAAAATCCTGAATTTGGTTGTTACTCCGGACTAGGCGACATTTATTACAAGCTTGGCGAATTTCGCAAATCTATAGAGTACCAGACTAAGGGATTGGAGATCGCTGTAATAACAGGAAACCTTACTGGAGAGAGTAGTTTCTCTAACAACTTAGGTAATGCGTACGCACAGCTTGGTGAGTATCACAAGGCTATGGAACATCATAAGAGGGCGGTATACACTATGGAGATTTCAGAGGAGCGAGAGAATATCTTTCCTAAATCTGCCTACTACTTGAATCTAGGTAACGCCTACGGTTTTCTAGGCGATTATAGAAATGCCCTAAAGTACCACACTAAAGCACTGGAACTAAAAGAGATTATCAGAAATAAGACTGGCAACTTATCGGGGGAATCAATATGTTGTACATGCTTAGCTATAGACTATACTCAGCTTGGTGAGTATCACAAGGCTATAGAATTTCATATGAGGGCGATACACATTGCTGAAGAGATAAAAGATCGGCATGCTGAGGCTACTTCTATTCAGAATCTAGGCCAGACTTATGTCGCACTTGGCGACTACGGTAAGGCCATAGAGCAACATAATCGGGCACTAGAAATTGCTAAGGAGATAGGATCCCTCCGTACAGAACGTTTGGCGTATTCGCATCTCGGATCTATTTACATCGCATTGCACAATCAGGAAAAAGCATATGTCTACTTCAAAAAATCTATAGACCTTTATGAAGGCATGTACCAAATGCTAGTTCAAGAAGAACAAAAGATAGGATTCCAATCTACTGTGGCCGGTGACTACTTGAATATTGTACCGCTATGCTTGAAGTTTCAGAGAAAAGACAAAGAGATAGAAGCTCTTGGATACGTTGAGCGAAGCAAATCACGTGTACTCATTGACTTAATGGCCGCTAGTAGTAGCGTACTGCCTACTGTCCCTATGACACAGGAGTTGAAGCTACTTATAGATGCAGAGAAGAGGCACCTTATAAGGCTACAGGAAATTCAGATGCAGCATATTCAAAGCAAACAAATGACAGTAGATCCAGGAGAAGTAGACCGAGTCAGAAAAGAGCTTGAAAACATCTATGTTGAAATTCGCAGAAAGTATGATAAACAATATGTTTCATTGCGTAAACCCCAGCCTATTTCTTTAGACGAGATTCAAGCAAAACTTGCAAGTACAGGGCGAAATGCCGCAATGGTGGAATACTTTGTTACAGAGGAAAAGACCTTCATCTTTGTAGTTAGTCAAAAAGAGCTTCGTGTAAAGGAAGTTGAACTTGGCAGAGAGAAGTTGATACAATGTGCTTATGATTACCAAAGAGAGGTAGTCCAGTACTTAGAATATGGCGATATTGGAGACTTTTCAATTCAGGAATTGAGCAAGTACCTTGTAGAGCCAATATCAGAGCAATTATCAAATGTGAACCTGCTATATTTCGTCCCTCATGACATGCTTCACTACATACCATTGCATGCACTATCACTGAAGGGAAAGCCTATCATCACACATTTTCCTGTAGTATATACACCAAGCGCATCTCTTATGCAGTATTTTAGGACAAGAAAAAGTCACTTGGACAATTCTGCATCTTTTGGGGTTGTTCTAAAAGAAGATGAAGAGATATTTGGAGAGGAAGCAAAAATGGTATCCCGTCTGTTAAGCTGTCAATATTTCCCAAATGCAAAAAAGCAAACTGTTATCTCAAACCTCGGTGGCAAAGACATACTGCATTTTTCATGTCACGGCTACTTTGACAGCGCTGAACCCTTGTCATCAGGTATTATCTTGGATGGTAACGAGTATGAGGATAAAGAAAAGAAGTTCACCTATGACATATTAACCGCTCAAGAGATATTCAACCTAAAAGAGAGGATGAATGCAGACCTGGTTACAGTTAGTGCCTGCGAGACTGGTCTCAGCGACAGACGGCCGGGCGACGAACTTGTAGGGCTGACAAGGTCTTTGCTTTATGCTGGCGCTTCATCTATTGTTGTAAGCTTATGGTCAGTTTATGCACGCTCTACAATGGAAATGATGGAAGAGATCTATAAAGAACTCAAAGAAGGCAAAGATAAGGCCCCTGCACTACAGCAAGCTATGGTAAAGATAATGATGAAACCAGAATATTCTCATCCTTACTTCTGGGCACCTTTTCTATTGGTGGGTGATTGGGAATAGGCAATCTATCCTCAAACATGCTATTTGTGGTGTGGAGGTATGATGTAAATATATAAAGTAACTATTCCTGAATCAAGATATATCCTTTTTGAGTCCATTTTCGAGCCAAATCCAGCAACGGTAAACAAACTGAGAAAGGACTTTGGAGTAAGTGAAGGCATGATAGAGGGTTTTAGAGGTAAAAAGAATCGTATTACAGTCGGACAACCTTACTTGGAGAACCTAATTTCAAGGATGCAGGCCAAAAATGAAGAGATATCATATGAAGTAAAAAGACTTGCCGAGAAGAATTATGATTTTCACTTCGTGGCCCTGACCTGTGGATTTGAGCCTGACAAGGACTGCAAATTTGAATGGGGCAGGTTTGGTGTCGAGCTATATGCCGTTGATTCAAAAACAGAGGAACCTGTCAGCACGAGTCCTGCTCCTATCGCATACAGTCTATTTCCAGATAATATTTCAAATGAAATCAAGGTAAAAAGAGAACTCGGCATTACACCTGAGCTTAAGCTTAACATCTTTCAAGTAGAAGCAGGAGTAAGCGGAAGTGCAAGCAAGACCGAGGAATACTTTTTTTATCAACCACAGATCACCACTGTTGGACTCACCACTCCCAAGGTTGCATGGAACTTCAAGAGTACCAGAGAAAGGACTGTAGAGGGGGACAAGAAACTTCAGCTAATAATTCAGACTCCCAAAGGCACCAAAATCAAAGGCAAATTTCTGCTCGGAGCCGAAGTCTCTTCATCAGTTTCCAAATGGCTTCCTGTTCCAGTCTCCAAAAGGAAGGATAACGCAGTTGAAGCACAGTATGATTTGTCTGAATAAGGATGTATGTGGATTAAGATAGAGATAGTAAGCCCTTTAAGTGCAATTCTGAATGACAGTAGTGCCCTCTTTCCATTGGCAGTGATGCGATTTGATTGCTAGTAACAAAAATTACTTCTTGCGATGACATCGAACATTGAATCCTTGTTCGCTAGGTGAGGAATCATCCTTTCATATGAGTAGAATGAGTTGCGTAGACAGCTTTAAGGTTGATGTTTGCTTGTAAAAAGGTCAACATATTGTTGCAATACTTTATGTAATTCCTAGTAGGACGTTACAATCTATAGTTTTGGAGGTACCTTTAGTTAGCAGTTCTTCATAAACTGATTGTGCCTGTAGTTGGAATAAAAGAACAAGCAGCCAAATTGATTGTCATTAAAAATTTCATCAATTGAAATTCCCAACCGCGACCAAAATAGATTCTCATACAAATGCTTTTATACAAATTTCTTGATGGTTCATTAGCAAACTCTTCCATGAGGTTGCCTTGGAAAAAGGAAGAGAACAAAACTTTTTAGCTAGGATACCTTCCTCAACATTGAAACCCTCGCTTTAGTGCTTCTAAAAGCACGGGGACCCTTGGGCCCGCACCAATGGCAATATATATTTCAATTTGCTTTTCCCAAGATATCTGCTTCATTTAATAATTCCTGAGCGCTAGAGCATGCACCTTCTTGGCAAGGTCATATTGTCTGAAATTGATGAACTCATGCCATACCACCGGACAGCAAGCTTTAACTCGTATAATGTATAAAACTACTGAACCTCAATTTTCATTTTGTGCCAGACTGATTCCTCGAGTCCAATTTTTGAAGTTTTATCTGCTAAGTCCCTCTGGGTCCGCTAAAAATAAAAAAACATACAAAAAGTGGACTCGATATCAGTTTCTGTCATCGGTTTTGCTAACATAGAAGCGATTTTCCATCTACGCCCTTCAATTTTGAATCTGCTATTTCTATCATGTTTGCTCCTGCTCATTTATTAAACTAAATTTAGGAAGACGCAACAAATGAGCTCAGTCATTCAAGTTTCCTAAAGTCAATTTAACTTTCTTGTTTTTCTCGTTCTGCTACCTTATTAGCAAGCTCATGTGCTTTCAATATGACTTGAATATGGTCTAGTCTTTGCATGCCAGTAGAGGGATCGTTAAAGTAGATGAAAGGCTTGGAATTATCGCCGTCGCTGTTAAGGCTCTGTGGCAATTCTCTTATCAACACGTCTGTGAAGGTCTCGAATCTCTTGTTCATTGAACAGATTTCTTTTTCCATCTCCTGCATTTTCTGTTTGGTTTGCTCTGCTTCTCGTGCAGTTCTTGCTTTCTCTTCGAGTGCTTCATTGAATGCATTATAACTTAAGACAAATTTGCATTTTGAGCAAAACGTGGAATCTGGTTTGTTGGACTCGCTACAATTGGGACATGGTTTTGCTCTAAGTGTGTTGAGGCTCGTACTATTGTGTTGAATTATTCCTTTAGCTTCAAGTAGCTTCTTTGATGACTCGGTTCCAAAATAATGCAAGTAAACTGTTGGCATCTTACTTGTCATAGTCCAACCAGCATGGTCACGCAATGTGCTTTCAGTTAATATCTGTGATTTTTCTGTAAGTGCAGAATGGCGGAAGACATACAAGTTCCAAGGCTTTGTCAGCATGTTTCTGATGACTGCCTTGTCTGGTTCTGATACAGTTTGGTCCTGCAGGAGTCTTGGAAAGTGGATTGCCTTGTACTGATATTGATACTTTGCAAGAAGGCTGTCGCGGTTGAGTTTCGTTCCAATAGTTACATCCGCAAGTGATACAAACAGCCATGAGTCTCTATTACCCGCAGTTGGATGCTGCTGGAGCCATTCCTTTAAATATGGTAGCGAATCGATAATTGGAAGAGTCCTTGGCTTTGTCTTGCCTCCTCTGATTAACACTTCTGCATATTGTATTCTTTCATCTGTTGACTTGAAAATGATGTCCTTTATCTTCAGGTTCAAAATCTCGTGTGGGCGAGCTGACATATCATTTGCCATTGCATGGTAACAGCGGTCACGTACATTTGGACAGTATTTCAGGAAGATCGCATGCTCGCGACTATCCCACAGGTCGCTTGGTTTGTATGATGATTTCTCTTGTCTTGGAAGCTGTCGAAGTCCTTGAATGCATGGCGGGCTAATTCTCTTTCGATAATCTGGCTCTTCTTTGTTGTAAAGCCACCTAAAGAACTTCAAATAGTAGCGTAGGCGATTATTGTATGAGCCTATCCACTTTTGCTGTTGGTCTATAGATGTCGGCTTGCGAAGGCTGTTGAGGTAGCTTAGAATGTCATGCTTTGTCATTTCGTCAAATGGCTTGTCGTTTGAGAATTTTGAAAGCCAGAGCAAGCTCTTGACTTTACTCTCTGCAGTTGATGTCTTGATGTTGAGTTCAATCTGTTCTGCAAGGATATGGTCGCATATTGTAGCTGCGCTTCTACTACTTTTTCTTGCAAGTGCCTTTAGTCTAGAATTGATCCCTTTTCTCGAGAAATCTCTAGTTATTGAGTCTATGAGCAGATCAATTGCCCCATAGTCTTCTCCTTCTGTTCTAGCTTGTTTTTCTTGTGTCGGTGATGTTACTACTGCTGTAGCATCGTTGAAAGACGATGATGCATTAATGCGTCGTTGTCTTCTCGTTACTGTTTTCACTACTTTGGGTTTCTTCCCGCGCCCATCTGTTTTAAAGCATACGCTAGACTCCCATAGATGGGCGCCGGGAGAGGGACTCGAACCCTCGAGTCCCGAAGGACATCAGCTAGCGCGTCATAGTCTACGACAATATCCATATATGATCTCGAGGCTGACCCCTTTTAGGGCCTACTTTAACTTACCTAGCTTGGGTACCCCGGCGCTTCTGATTTATGAATAAGTATTACAATTTATGCCTTTATCACGTTGGTGAATTATTATTATCACTTGTTGCTAATCACGTCGGATCAGATAACTAAGTTACGTGGCCTGCAACTATTCGAAATGCATATACGCGTGCATGCACTGAAAAATTATATAATCATACCATTACAATAAAAATAGCTGTGCTTACTACGTCCATAAAGCTACCGACTCCTGAAGAGATCAAGAAATTGTCGCTTGCAGACATTGCAATATCTGGAGGCCTAGCAGACGAGTTTCGCGATAGGCTACGTGAATATGTGCATATTGATCCCTATTGCGTCCCCGATCCGTTTACAGATAAAGATGACTGCAATTATTCTGTCGTACTTGACAGAGAAAACCTAAACAGAATTGTAGTATTGCTTGCAACTAAGAAAGGGACACTTCCTCAACTTCCGTGGCCTGCAATACTAGATGAGCGGCTTGTCAAAGTATCAGCGTCAAAAGAAGATGCCCTTGCGATCAAGCACGAGCTAATGCCAAAGGAAACCAACAATTTTTACTCATATAGGCGCAACGGCATAATAACGGGTTACATCATGTTTGCATTTCAGATATGTAGGTAACGATGATCTCGCAATTCAATGACTCCAATTTTCTGAAACTTCCTTACCATCTGCTCAAGTGATTTTCTTACGTCATTCTCCCCACTGCTCGAAATCCGGAGAACCTCAAGCAACAGATCATCAAATGTAATGCCATTACACATGTTCCAAAGCGAGACTGCAGTATCGTTAACGCGATATGCCTCACCTTTACTGTTTATGAGGAGTGGCGTCCCGTCGCAGTCATTGCCAACCGCGCCTCTTCTTAGAATTATTTTGTTATTAACACTCTCTCTTTTCAATAACATCCGGTCATCATCGGGCTGCTGCTCTTATGTACTTGCTACTTATTTAGCATTGCTACATTCTTGATGCAAATAATAGCCAACAAGGATCTACAGGGAGCAGGCAGCACGTGTCTATTTTGTTTTTTGGTATAGTGTTGTACTTGGCACGAAAATGACATGTAATAGAAACAGAGAGAGAAAGGACAATAATACTACCGTACACTATAGATAATATAATATATGTTAATGTAGACTGAAGCAAGCAGCTCATTTTCAATGTGCCGCCGCTGTCACTCGTGAGTTGTAGAGACTAAGAGCCTATCCCAATAATATTGACACACTAGCCAGGTTTGTATGACTACTATCGATGTAGCTTTATATGTTTGTCTCAGCATCCATAGTGAAAAAATACCAGTACAAAAAGAAGCACCTTCCAACTATCAAACGCATTCCAGATGATGTCTGGAATGAAGTAAAAAACATTTTGCCCAAGGAAAAGCCACGTAATACTAACGGACATCCAGCTGTCTCATTCAGACAGGTACTGGATGGTATTTTGTTTGTACTGATAACAGGATGTCAATGGAAGATGCTACCTTAAGAATACGGTTCTGGTTCTACCTGTCATAGACGGTTTCAGCAATGGGTTAGGATGGGAGTATTCCAGAAACTATGGGTCAGGTTATTGGAGATATACGACGACATTCGGGGTATCAAATGGAAATGGCAGTCATTGGATAGTGCCTCTATCAAGGCACCTCTAGGGGGGGGGACAAGACAGGCCCAAATCCAACAGACAGAGGCAAGCTAGGTACCAAAAGGCATGTTCTTACAGACAAGAACGGTATTCCATTATCAGTTGTAATAACAGCCGCCAACATTCACGACGTGGTATAGTAGCTATCAAGACACTGGACAGCATAGTGATTAGAAGAAGACCAATCAAGAAAAAGAAGAAACAGAATCTATGCCTTGATAGAGGATACTATTCTGGAGAAATAGAACGCGAGGTTGTCAAAAGAAGATACGTACCACACATACGTCATAGAGGTGAGAAAAAGAAGAAGAAGCATGGCGAAAAGAAAAGAAGGCGATGGGTTGTGGAACGTACAAATTCATGGCATAACAGGTTCAGGAAATTGTTAATCAGGTATGAGAAGAAATCTGATAACTACCTTGGACTAGTACATTTAGCTTGCTGTATGATTGTTTACAGGAGGTTAATTTTGGGATAGGTTCTAAGTCACATACAAACCACAGTATAAGTTTTGTGGTTATCCTTCTCCCTGCTCCTCCTTTCCGGTCCTCCGTCCTTAGGAAAGCATTCACACTAAATATGTTGCAGATTTGTTAATGTTAAAATAAAAGCCAAAGCCAGAGAGCTTCTCGTGTCCTTCAATAGGAGTGTGAGGCAAAATCGAAAGGCCGTCACCGTTACCAGACAGGTGGTCGACAGCATAATCACCTGGGCGAAGACACACCATCCTAACGAGGCCCTCCTAGTCCTGCAGGGCAAGAGTACACGAGAGCAGATCATCATCGATGGGGTCGTAATCCCTCCGTTTTCAGAGAGTGGTCCATTTTACTCCGGCTTTGGAATTCATGATCTTCCCTACACCATACCTCATGTCGGCACAGCGCACTCTCACCCAGGAGGCTCTAACAATCCGTCGCTTGAAGATCTCAACCACTTTACAGGCTTTGTATCCATCATTATCAGTCACCCTTATGAGGACAATACGATAGCCGCCTATGATAGGAACGGCAACAGCCTAGAACTTAAGATTGTGAACTCATCCTGATTGTTTCCTGTGCCCAAAGTCGAGCTCGACTCCGCGCTTGGAGTCATAGCTGAAAATAAACGATTCATCTGGCATTATTGGAAAACTTGATAGTTGAGCAGACGAGCACATAGAGCACCTATCCTTGACCTTGGTCTTGTCAAGAAATGTAGCGCACCAGTAGCAGGTCTCACAGAGCACAAAGATTGGAACAGCGGCGAGTGGCTTAGGCAACGATAATAATTCACAATAGAAGTTATTATTACATTTAACTGTGGATAAAGTTTGTGGTTAGCAGCAAATTAATTGACCTAAGCGAGCAATGCAACACATAGAGAATATATCTTCTAATGATGAAATATGAAGGACAAGGGATATTCCGCTATAGATTAGATTATCTAAGTGGTTGAATGGCTTCTAAAACCAATAGGAATGGACTTGTATTAGCTTGATTCTATGTAAGCATGAGATAAAAATCATATAACTTGTATAACGCCGTGCGCCTCATTGAAACGGTAAATGAGAGCTACATTGCAGAACTGTCCTTGATTGTTTGTTATCATAAGGAATCATCTACAATTTGGACCGAGATCTTGAAAGGCAATAGATAGACAAAATGTGAATGCATTTACTTTTGTCGTTACGACTATTGCTGGTTGGTCTGTATTTTGGACAGGGATCTATTGTTGAATATCATATGATGTCATGCCTAGCTAAGCTTGTTAGCTACTATACATGAAAACACTGTGGTATATCAGCAGTAGGGGATTTGACATATTCCCATCTTTATGAAAGCCAGACTCGAAAGCAGCGAGCGAACCTGCTACAACTACGTTCGGTTAGGCTAGTGCAAGATAAGTTTGAGGGCTTTTTTGCTAAGATACGATAATTCTCAAAAATAATAGCCCCTGAAGGGCATAAATACAACACCGGGCCTAAGAGGAGTATTGGGATATACATGACACTACTATTATCCGTATGATACAAAGTAATAAAAGAATGCAAAGATGATGTTGTTATTATTCTTAGGGACGCTAATGTGTACGTTTATCTTGTGCTTATTTGGCATATGTTTTGATTTTATAGTACTTCAGCTGGAAAACTTAATAAAAGAATAATTCCAATATCAAGCGATAACTAATTGAACTGGGTAGGTCAGCAAATGGCATGGATAATGGTATCCCTTGCCATAAGTCTTTTATTTACAATGTGGCTTGGGTTGTGGGGGCTCATTCCAGCAATCGCAATTTTCATAGGCATTTCATATTATATGCGCAGGCGTATGATGGCACGTATGGGAATGGGTGGCGGTGGAGGAGGATTTGGCGGCATGCTGGGTTCAGGTGGAGGAATCAACTATATCTGCATAGCCTGTGGCCATAGGTTCAAGGGTGGAGCTTGCCCACGCTGCGGAAGCAAAATGCGCAGGGCAGACTTTTAGTACAATATGACTCTTGAAGAGTTGCGCCAGAGGGCGTTTTTTCAAAATACAATAGATGTATGGATAGCATATAGTGAGGAGCGCGGCTGGGATTGGTACGATATTGATGCCTATCGAAGCTTTATCGGACACCTTATCTCAAGGGGCATCAAGATGCAAAAGTTCCCACTTTGCGTCAAGGAGTCTGGAGGTACATATGAGCGTGGTAAAGACAAGGCTCAATTCCTTGACCATCTCTCAAAAATATCTGCTGCCGACTCAGCAGCCTATACCGTCAAATTGACGGGCGAAACAATAGGTGCCATACGCTTGTTTGTCAACTAGAGTCTAGAAAATTTCAGCTCGTAGATATCCCTGTTTAATAGGAACCTCTAAAATCTATTATATATATACATGATATGAGAAATGCTTGAAGAGAAGCTGCCAATTACAACGCGCGAAGAGCACATAATCAACCCCCGAATTGAAAGGCTGACAGCCTTTAAACCGGAGCCTCTATTTGAGAGCATAGTAGGTCACAGCGATGTAAAAAGGCTATTTCATCTATCACTTTCTTCGGAAAAGCCTGTTCATTTGTTGCTTGTTGGCCCACCAGCATCCGCCAAGACACTTTTCATGGTTGAATGCATGAGACTTGAACGCTCATATTTTACGCTTGGAAGCCACAGCACCAAGTCCGGAATGATAGATTATCTATTTGATAAGAGGCCGCGGTACCTAATTGTGGACGAGATAGAACACATGCCAATGAAGGATCAGACGGCGCTACTGAGCCTGATGGAGACAGGCATCCTAGCGGAAACCAAGTTCCAAAAGACGCGTAACACCCACCTAAAGACATGGGTATTTGCATCAAGCAACGCCACTGACAGAATGCTGACGCCGCTTTTATCAAGGTTTGTCGTGCTCCACTTCAAACAATACTCATTTGGTTCATTCCAAGAAGTATGTGCTCACATTCTCGGTCGTGAAGGAGTAACACCTGATGTAGCTGCAGCAATAGCGGAGGCGGTATGGACAAAACTCAAGTCAAAGGATATCCGTGACTGTATAAAGATTGGTCGATTGGCAAAGACAAAGGAAGATGTTGAATGGATAACTCAAACGTTGAGAGCGTATAAGTAATGACTCTCATTTTTTCTTGTTGTTATTGTTTAGCTAATTAAGACATACCAAAACAGCTTGATATGCGCAGGATATTCGCGGATCATCATTTTACCCTTTCTGTTGTCGAAATTGTTGTTGTTGTTGTTATTGAAGGTGCTGTTATTTGTACTATTTTGTAAGTGCTTAGCAAGCGGCCATTAGATGATAATGTCGTCGATTTTAGCTTAAAATCTTCTTGCCTTGACAAGTGATTAATTGTATTATATAAAGTGTATATTATCATTAAAAAGGCCCTTCTGTAGTGTATTGCACTCTTTTGCCCTTGCAAGAGGAGCCGGTACTTTTCGGTATGTGGCAAAATGTAACTAAATATCATTGCTCCTTTTTGCTTGTTTGGGATTAATTGAATGGCGATACGCGTATAGATTATTGGAGTAATAATATTCTTTCTCGTAATGCAGAGTTAAAGTTTTTGTGGCGCCATTAAGTGTATATATTGTGTGATAGCAAGAAATGGGCTTAGATCTCAAGCCACTGGTGACGCCTAGGCCGCTCAAATTGACAGAGCTGGCAGGCAAGGTTGTTGCAATCGATGCTTACAATACGATTTACCAGTTCCTCAGCATTATAAGGGGGCCGACAGGGGAACTGCTTACGAACAGCAAGGGGGAAGTAACGAGCCACCTGAGCGGCCTATTCTATAGGAACGCCAATCTACTGATGGATAATATCAGGCCGGTTTACATTTTTGACGGCAAGGCAAACGAGCTCAAGACGGCTGAAATAGAGCGCAGAAGTCAGCTAAAAAAAGAAGCGACAGAAAAGTATCATCTTGCAATTGAAGAGGGTAGGGTGGAGGAGGCACGTAAGTATAGTATACGCACTGCAGTCTTGACTCCTGAGATGGTAGAAGATTCAAAAAAATTGCTCTCCTATCTTGGCATTCCATATATTCAGGCGCCGTCTGAGGGCGAATCGACAGCCTCATATCTTACAAGGCATGATATGGCCTTTGCAGTTGGAAGCCAAGATTATGATTCAATATTGTTTGGAGCCAAAAAGCTGGTGCGTAATCTAGCAATCAGTGGCAAACGCAAGGTGCCAAACCGCAACACCTACATAGATATCGAGCCTGAAATACTTGAGCATTACAAGGTGTTGCATGAGACTGGCCTAACACATGAGCAGCTAGTCGATATAGGCATACTTATAGGCACTGATTTCAACCCTGGCGGCTTTCCTGGTATTGGCCCCAAGACTGCAATCAAATTAATTAAGGAAAATGGCAGGCTCGAAGATGTTAAGAAAATCAACAGCTTGCTTACACAGGTGCCCTACCAAGAGATACGGAACATCTTTCTCGACCCGGAAGAACCAAAGGTCGACAAGATTGAATTTGGCACAGTTAGTCGTGAAAATGTACTAGATTTTCTATGTGTCAAGAAAAGCTTTTCAACAGATAGGGTGAATAGCACACTTGACAAACTGCAAAAATCTATAGCAAACCGCAACCAGTCGCTTGAACAGTGGTTTGGCTAACATCGTGGTATAATAGAGTAAATAATTGAGACCTTGTGATAATGTGGTGTTACGTCTATGACAAAACTTAAAAAAAGCACTGCCTATTCTGGTTTTTCTCTTTAGCTTTTGTCTATACAAGATATCCAAAGCACATTGGCGCGGATGAGCTCTCTCTTTTGGATAAATTTTCTGTTTAGTGCCCCGACAATTTAAGCAAAGTAAAAATCTTCTGAATGCTTAGAGGTCAAGTAGGAACCTTGCGGTGATCATACCCTTTTCTTGCCTGATCTCCATTTCATGATATGTTACTGCCTTGATTTCCACTTTGTAGTGGTGCCGGTCCAGTTCAAGCGGTTCTCCTCTTGCAGTACCTTCAAGCAAATAGCCGTCATTGCTGTTGTTATGCCGTTTTATCTTAACAGAAAATTGAGACATAGCTATCCCATCTGCTACCAGCAAAAGCATCACTTTGTCCAGCCAGTCGAAGAGCAAGGAATTAAGATCGTTACCTTTAGCAGAAAATTTGATCGCTCTTTTGGGTCTGACAGTATTCAAGTCGATCATTGTGTCGCATAGAGCTCTGGCAGCGTTTTCAAAGGCTTCCTCTAGCGTGGTGCCGTAAGCCTCTATAACTGCATCTGTCATATGATCAAGGAATCGGTAGCCACCTGCCAACATGATGATGAACAAATGACGACTATTTATTGCGTTATTCCCTGCCAAAATATCGCAAAATCTAAATGTTAACGCACCTATGGCTACTGGTGTGGCCAGGTTAGAGCTTCCCAGAGGAATGAGGGATCTTGATCCTGAAGAGTATGCTAACATAAATTATGTTCGCGACAGGTTCTTTGAAATTGCGCGGTTGTTCAACTTCCAACTCACAGAACCATCTCCCCTTGAAATGCTTGCTACACTAGAGGCAAAGAGTGGTGCTGCGATCTCAAATGAAATCTACGCTTTCAATGACAAGGGAGGCAGGGATGTCGCCCTTCGTTTTGACCTTACTATCGGTTTAACGCGATATGTTGAGGCAAGGCGCGATCTCAAAATGCCAGTCAAGCTGGCTTCGTTTGCAGGCGTATGGCGGTATGATGAGCCCCAAGCCCAGCGCTACCGCTATTTCCACCAGTGGGATATCGAAGTGTACGGCCCATTCAGCCAAGAATCAGACGCTGAAGTAATTGAATTTGTTTACACATTTTTTAGAACACTGGGACTAAAGGTAGCAATCGAGATAAACGACAGGCAGCTTCTTGAGCAGTACGTCAGAAAAAAACTTGGTATTTCTAGCGAAGAGGTGATGCTTGAAATGTTTCGTGCAGTAGACAAGGTACCAAAAAAGGGGGCGCAGGCCGTACTTGCAGAATACAAGGACAAAATAGAGCCTGCAAAAATGCAGGCACTGATAGAACTGTCAAAACTAAAGGGCAATGCAAAGGAAGTTGCTCGTAAGGCTGACGTAATGGGGCTTGACAGCTGGCAGCAGTTAGTCAGCCTGATGGACTCGCTTAACGCAAAGAAGGTAGAAGGAGCGAGCATTAACCTTGGCATAGTGCGAGGGCTTGACTATTATTCTGGAGTAGTATTTGAAGCATTTGACCAAGCTACTGATTCTGGAGCACTTGTTGGCGGAGGAAGGTATAACAAACTCACTGAAGCATTTGGAAGAAAAGATATTGGAGCCACCGGTGTTGCTGGAGGAGTGGAGCGGATAGTGATGGCACTTAAGAGGCATGGCATATTAAAACAATTCCCAAGACCACTTGTATGCGTTGCGAATGCAACCGAAAGTCTCAGAGCAAAGGCCCTTGAGCTGGTTTCATCTCTACGCACAAGTGGCATGGCAGTCGATTACGATATGCTTGGAAGGACGCTCAGAAAGCAGTTAGAGTATGCTTCGAATAAAGATGCAGCGTTTGTAGTAATTGTAGCACCAAATGAAATTGCTACAGGTCAAGTAATCCTCAGATCCATGAAGGATGGGACTGAAAGTAAATATTACGTAGACAGTTTGAAAGAAACGCTCGGTAAGATGCTTAGAGTTTAATTGTAGCCACACTCTTCATTTTGACCAATCCGTTTGGCTTTTTTTCATACACCAATCTGACTATGAGTTCTGGTGGGTCATAGCTTATGTAAATATCGCCGGTCCTCAACTGCTGTACATCGTAGTTAATCTCAATCCTGTCCTGATGAATCCCATTCTCTGTAAGTCTTGCTTTTGCCCTGGCCACTAGGTCATGGTCTGAGGTGTTTGGTGCCAGAAATGCTTTGGAGTCCGAAGCATTTGTTAAATACTGTCTCAAGTTTATGCCTTCCAATAATACTAGCCAGCTATGTAGGCAGTATTATAAAGTTTCTAGCTCCTCTAAAAGATTAGAGATATTAATGCAGCGCGCGCCTACAGTCATATTCTTATCTAGGCTTTTGAAGATGTTCTGGAATAAAATGTGGTGCTTCTCCAATAACTCATTATTATGTGATTGTGACGATTTAGTCGCGTAATGTGAAGCTAGCACATAAACAATACATAGTATTTGGGATGTTACATTTTTTTACAACTTTTACTCGCAAAAATGGTAGTGCTAGCATTTGAGATTGCGGCAGAAGATTTTTGATCCGGGAATTCTACGTTCATATACAGGGACCCTTGGAGGGTCTGCTAACTTTCCTCACTAATAATTTGTACTCTTTTGTCGCATAAGAGTTATTCCTCTAGCTACACTACAACTCCTATTATTGGCAAGTTGCCAAAAATTTTGTTCAGCTTCTGCTCGCCTTCATCAAAATTGATAATCATGATTCTGTTATGAATTATGGTTATTGTAGTTTTCACATTGTCCCAAGAGTGTGGTAAATCTTCTGCTTTTGAAGCAGCTAAGGTAGTATTATTAATGTTATTTCTATCTGTAGATGATGATAGTATTGCTGCGATGATATTCGTAGTTCCCCAACGGGAGAGGTTATCATTTATCCTTTGGAATGAGGTTAATCTAAAGTAGTCAACTTTAAAGCCGATTATAGACCCTGTTTGATTCGTCTCTCTTTCCCGTTTTATTATGTCCTTAATTCCGTTTAATGAATTGGAGGTAGTAGTGTCATGAATGGTAAAATCTGCATAAAAGTCAGCTCTATTAACAGATTGAGTATTTAGAGACCAGTCTCCAAATATTACTGCCTTCACATTTCGA
>CAYWRR010000018.1:0-20312 GCA_964460425.1 uncultured Nitrososphaera sp. | reverse complement strand
GGTGAATATTCCTATATAGTTTTTAGACAAGTTGCATCTATCATTTATTGCTGCATATCATTTGGCCTAATGGAGTATATCTTTTCTATAAACCAAGATTCTAGGCTATAGCAGAAATCATCTAGATGTCTTCTCGTGTTGAAAGTTCTACAGTAGCATACTAAAAAATGAGCACATGTAACTTCTACCGAACGTTCGCACGATAAGATGTATGTGCTCTTCAGTAAGAGCAGGCAGCTCAGCCTTCATCAGGTTAATTGTCTATAATATATCATGATGTCATTTTTCGTCTTCAATAAGTCATCATGATAATTGTAGTTATGTCTCATAGCTCCACTCTGGAAAATTTGTTATATCTGTGTGCCTATGTTAAGCCATGAATATAGCCGGTGATTTGCTTTGCATAGCGAAGGGCGAGATTCTTGAAGACAGCTGGAGCAGGCACATATACTCTATGGATGCAAGCCATTACGAAATCGAGCCTGCTGCAGTGGTTTGCCCTGTAGATGAGCATGACGTTCAGCGATTGTGCGAATATAGTTTGTCCAATAAGATACCAATAACTGCAAGAGGAGCTGGCACAGGGCTTCTTGGACAGTCTTTGTCTCATGGCATAGTTCTTGATTTTTCAAAGCATATGAATAGGATAATGGATATTGACAATGACTATGTCATAGTCCAACCAGGCATCGTGAAAGGCATGCTAGACAAAGAGCTAAAAAAGAGGAACAAGTTCCTGCCACCTGATCCTGCTAGCAGCAACTACTGCACCATAGGCGGTATGATAGCAGACAATTCTAGCGGTATTCACTCTTTGGGCTATGGCAGCACTATTTCTTTTCTCGAGGAGATTAATGTGGTATATGCTGACGGCCAGTTAGGTTTTGCAAGCACATACAAATATGACAACAAGATGAAAAAACTTGGAGAGCTGCTTTTGCCATACGTTCATAAGATTAGAAATTGGTATCCAAGTGTTAGTAAGAACTCTTGTGGCTACAGGCTGGATGCCGTTGTTGCAAATAACAACTTCAATCCACAGAAGGTCTTTGCCGCTTCTGAAGGCACACTTGGCGTAATGACTTCTGCAAAGCTTCACATATTAGACATCCCTGCATACAGGTCCTTGATGGTACTGGGCTTTGAAGATCTGCTAAGTGCTCTTTCAGTAGTGCCTGCGATCTTAAAGTTTTCCCCTGTTGCACTTGAAATGTTGGATCACACCACCGTGAGGTCTGAAGATGACAATATACACGGTGGAGGATGCCTGCTAATTATAGAATTTGTAGGCAATCGCAGTAGTAGCAAAGTAGAAGAACGTATGAGAGCCTGCAAGCTCTTGGTTGCAGATAGATGTTCTATAGTAGAGTATGCTTCAGATGAGCAGAGTATAACAAAGATATGGAGTGCAAGAAAAGGTACACTCAACAGCATCATGAAGCTTACTTTGGGCAGTCGAAAACCTATAGGCCTAATAGAGGACACAGTGGTTCGTCCCGATCTTCTTGAAGAGCATGCTGCCAACCTTTTGCAGACTTACCAAGAAAACAAAGTTGATTATGTAATCTATGGGCATGTGGGTGACGGCAATATGCATACAAGGCCACTCATAGATACTGCCTCAACAAAAGAAGTCGAATTGATTTGCAATATTGCCAATAAAGTATTTGCTCAAGTGATAAAGAGAGGGGGTACAATCAGCGGCGAGCACGGCGATGGACTTGCTAGAACAGGCTACATTCAAATGGTGTATGGTAAGCGGATTACATCACTCTTCTCAAGGGTTAAGAGGCTATTTGATCCTTCGTTTACAATGAATCCTTGCAAAAAAATTCCGTGCAATGATTTATGAACTGAATAGGTTGAGCTTCAGTAGTAGTACTTGAAGAAGCAATACTCAACTGACTTTGCAAGGCTCTGGAGATACTCGGTGGGCTTTTACGGGGTGTGGATAGCCCACATAGGAAGGCAGATGAGGCTATTTGAGTATCTTGACGCTAGCCCTATGACCATAGAAGAACTGATAAGCAGCACTAGATTGTATCCGGCTGCAGTCAGGGCTTGGTGTTCTGCAGCACAAACATATCGACTTATCATGGCAAAAAACGGCAAGTTGCAAATGAAGAAGCAAATGAAGCGAATCCTTGTCGATAAGACGAGTCCAGATTATCTTGGTGGACAATTCTCATACCTTGCACTGAGGAGCCTAGAGTATGGCGCGTTTGATGAGCTGTTTAGATCCGGTAAGACTACAAAGACAATGTCCTCCACCTTGAATGCGGTACAACAGGCGACTGACTGGGATCACTATGCATTTCTTGCTGCGGCGCGACGTCATAAAAAATTACACCAGCTGTTATCCGCTGGATGTAGGCTGCTTGATGTAGGCTGCGGGACAGGAAGCATGCTTGCCAAGATCCATAAAGAATATCCCAAGTCGAGTTTGGTCGGAATTGACCCTTCAGTTAAAGCGGTTGCAATGGCTCGCAAAATGGCTCGTGGTAAACCTATTACTTTAATAAAGGCGCCGAGCGAATCCATGAAATTTACAAACGAATTTGAGATCGTGTTTCTAGGCGAATCGCTCTACACGATGAAGGACAAGGAGAGAGTTCTGTCAAATTGCTGGCGGGCTCTAAAGAACCATGGCACAATTGCGATAATGGAAGGACTGCTGCCAAAGTCAAAGCTCAATGGTGCACAAAGCCAGCTGATAATGGGCATGCAGCTTGACTTTGCCCTGCAAGGTCAAATGTTTATGAATAAACAAGACATCATCCTATTGCTAAACAACAGGTTCTACAAGACGCGTTTTGAGGACCTTGGCGGTAATGTTTACCTTGTAACTGCAACTAAGAAGTTGTAGTACTCATATCAATCACCTATAATATTATTCTGTACCTATAAGCCCTAGCAAGTCAAAGCCTTCTAAAGATTTTTCACTGATCTCTGCTATCGATATGAGGTGCCCGTCAGGGTCCTGAACTATTGCGTGCTTGCCAAAAGGCTCCTCTTTTGGCTTTTTATAGAACTTCACCCTCTTCTTCTTCAGCTTCTTTACAGTCAAGTCAAGGTCTGTGACTTCGAAACCAACAAGTGTGCCTGAACCTGTCTTTAGTGTCTTCTTTTTCTTAGGAGCTGGGTGGAGGGCTAGCACAGTACCATTACTGAAGAATTCTGTCCAATCTTTAGATCTAGTCTTTACCGGCAGCTCTAGTATGTCACTATAAAACTTGGTTGATTTTTCCATGTTTGAAACTAGCAGGATTACTGCTCCAACTTTTCCAAATATCAAAGATGCACACACCTAGAGTCTATAGTTATGCACGGTAAATTATGAACCTATCGCCAAGACTGCAACCCATTTAAGTCGGATTATTTAGCTTGTCAGAAATCCCAGAAAGAGGGCCAATGAGCAAAAACCCTGGTTAGATTAGACAAGCATTGTGCATCTATCAAGAATCCTGAATATTGAATGTATATTTTTGATAGTATTTCTTTTAAGGTAGGTAGATGATAAGTCTCTATGGTAACCCCTACTATCCCTTCGGATGAGAGTAACACTGCTACTGCTAGCAGAGTTAGAGGGAAGACTTCAACAACAAGTGATACTAGTGCAGACACGAGGCCAGCAGGTGAGGCACAACATACAGCGGAAGCAATTAGAGGTATTGCACATAGAATAAGAGAAGAATCAGTTAGAATGAGAGAGCTGGTAGTTGCTGTACGCAAGAGCGGAGCGGTCGATGAACTCGTTGATTCATTTAGGGAGGCATCGCTTGCAACACGTGACACCGCAAAAGAAATTAATGATGCCGCTCGCGCCCTAAGAGACCGAGGTGCAATAAGAGAGACTGCTGTTGCAATAGACGAAACAACTAAGGCAGCACAGGAAGCGGCCGAAACCGTTAAAGTTGCTGCGAAAGAAGTTGGAGAAGCCGCACCTGTTACCTCAGAGACAGTAAGAAAGACAGGTAGGAGGCTCCGAAGGCCCCCAAGGTCGAATACTACTTCTGCTACTACTGCTCCTTCTTCTAGCGAGGTAAAAGAAGGAGCACCAGCAAGCTAAGAGGATAAGCGACGCGCTCTATGTTGCTTATATCACTGAACACCTAGGTTGTAGTGGAAGAAATGTCAACGGAAGTGGCAACGGCAAAATTAATAGCTCTATGGATGATCCCCCTAGCTTTTCTGCTGCCATCCATCCTTCTTGGCTTGTCCCTATGGCGGCAGATAAGCAAGTACAGGCGGTACAAGAAGCCACAGTATTACGATCGCGATACCATACGAAAGCTGGTATGAAAGCAGAACAGCGCAAAGGTCATTTTTCTTTATCTAATTTTTTTGAGATTTATTTTTTACAATAAACAAAGGAGTTTAGATATACATACAGCTATAGGAAAAATCTATCTTGCAGCCTAGACCAAACTTATTTGAAAATTTTAAGTTAACTCAATAAACAGGATATAATATAGTGTAGCTTGAGTACCGCGTATATGGCAGCAAACCAAGCTAAGGTTGAAGAAAAAGCGATAAAGGAGTAAATCAGTGTTGCGCAAATGTTACCTTAGCATGAGCATCTGACATATAGAGGAGTAATATGATATGGCAATATAGCGCTCGGCTGAAGCGGACCTTATGAGAAGGAAGTACAGTCAAATCACTGAAGACAATCATTGTTGCAGGAGCGGCAAATATAAGCCAGCTTCACAAGAAATCGTCTGCTGAGTCATAATTGAAGGCAGAGAGGCTCTTTTTCATATATGTTGCAAAAGAAAAAGACTGGCAGCAACTGGAAAGAGAGGACTGGGTGTATGTTTCGGCGATGACGCGTTTTTTCAAGTGGTGGACACGACGTTATTTTGATATTTCACTTCCCGTACAGGCAGACATTTTGCCAGTTGTTCCTGGAAAGCTCTTTGACAGGATGTCTGTGGCTTACTTAATAAGGGACCACTCTGAAAGGCGACAGGACACGTTTCATTTTTACCTTGCATATTTCAAGCCTATATTCACTGACTGCAATACTGAAGGTTACACTGCGCCAGGTATTGGTATTGCATGGTGGCAGAGGCCAGCAGCAAGTATGATGGAAATTAAGCGTTATCGCTTCTATGCAGACAATAACTGTCCACGAGTCTCGCATATACTTACGCATGAACTACTTAGGATGAAAGGTAAGACTAAAAAGGACTTTTTTGGCAATGTGCACGAGCTTTGGGACAAACATGTTTACAAAGACCAGCCATTCCTATACTTTGACAGCCAGTTTAAACGGGTAAGCAGCAAAGACTCATACAGGTTTGTGACAATAAATCCTGATAAACTATAGAGAAAAAAGCGCAGAGACACAAAAAAGAAATATCAAGCTTTTGAGCGAATATAAAAGCGGCTACATGATGTCACTAGAAACTCTGGCTAGGTCGGGAGCGATAGTGTCCTCTGCAGGTGTGGCTCTCATGGTAGTATTTGTGGTTGTCTTACTCTCATTTCCTGTGATAAAAAATTGTGATGAAAATGAAAAATGCTCTTACCGCTCAACAGCGCCGGGAGAGTTCCAGTCTGTAGTGAAGCCTGGCTTTCTTGCAATTTCTCTCATTACTATTTCTGCTGGAGTAGTGATTCTGAGATTTAGTAGGTGGCTAGAGAGCAAAAAATCAGAAAATGACACCAAGCGCTAATGTAACCAAATATTGTTGTTGTAGTCCACAAAGTCGTAATCATTATACAGGCATATGTGATGCAGTATTTATACTAGAGCCAGAAAAATCTTTTAGCAGGAAACCAAACATCGACGGTGATGATCCCTGCTATACACATCATCATCATCATTATTTCAGCTACAACCTTTGTTACTTGAGGTAAGTGAAGAAGTCTCTGGCACAGAAAAGGTAGGCCTATAAATATTAGCTGTCCACAGTTCTGTCGATGGCCAAAGTAACATTTAGCCAAGCAGAAAGAGATTTTTTAAACAAGAACGAAGCCTGCAGGATAGCTACATGTCATGACGGAATTCCTCACGTTGTTCCTGTATCATATATTTTTGAGCATGGGTCGTTCTTTATCGCAACCGATTACGAAACTAGGAAATACGAAAACATTCAGCGTAATAAGACTGTGGCTCTAGTAGTAGATATTTACAGCTCTGTTGGGAATAGCGCAGTGTGCGTGCAAGGAACAGCTGAAATCATAGAAAGGGGTCAAGAGTTTGCAGGGCTCTACAAGATGTTTTACGATCGCTTTGAGTGGGTCAGAAGTGATCCCTGGACTGAAGGAGAAGCGCCCTTTATCAAGGTTACACCAACAAATAAAGTGAGCTGGGGCCTAGAATTATGCTAATAATAATAATAATAATATGAAAAGAGGACTTAAGTATACCTCGGGGAAGTTATGCAAAGCCCCTCTCTGCCGCAAATCAATTAGGAATTCAATCTCGGTGCAGGAAAAGCACTAGCAGCAGCATATGTTTGCTGTCAAGCATTGACCTGCTAGGAATGATAGCTACATTTTATATCTTATGAATAGCCTGCTCGTGGCAGTCAGGCTTCTCTCTGAGAACAAAGGATTAGATGCAGTGATAGTCTTCGCTATAAAGCACCCAAATTCAAGCTCATCCTAGTCTTCGGCAAAGAGGCTAATCCTCAGTGGCCAGAAAAGTAATACAGTGCTGGCACCTGCCAGCAACGTCGTAGACTCTCGTCTGGTAGGAGAATATTGGAACAGCTAATGATAATCTAACAATAGTTACATTACTTGCGCCTGATGTCTAGATACTCAAGCATCAAGTACAAATCATAGAGCTGATAGGGACAGAGAGATGACATTGGCAAGATTGGCCAAGCGCTAGTACCCTGATACCTGCCTGTCGCGGTTGACCTTGTTCTTCTTCTTGTATTCACTGAGTATATCAGAAGGGCTCATCCCAAGCTCTATCGATGTTTGGACTACGAAATGCCAAATGTCGATAAGTTCTTCTTTTGCCGCCTCACTATCAAAGGGTGTAGGCCTTTTCCACCATTTCCAGCTTGTCAGCCTTTGGAGTTCTATAGCCTCATGGACTATTGCTGTACAAAGGGCAGATACCCTTCCATCTACGGAAGCAGGATATCGGGAAAGATCCATCATTGATGCAAGCTCTTTTTGAATTGAGAAAATAGTCTCAAGGGAGTCCATTAAATTTGTACTGGTACTAGCTGCGTAAAAAGGCTTGATGCATAAATACTTGATATGTTGCCTCGATCATTGCAAGTATAGTCAACAAATCTGAAGTTCACACATGTATATGCTGACTGGATCTATATCTCTAAATAATGAAAAGAATCAAAGGTAGCGATCAATACCGGCGGCGGATGGTACGATCCAATGACAGTAGAATAACAATCCAACCTCTGCACTTAGTATTTTAGCTAATTTTACATTCTGTTTTGCATGTCCTTGATGGCACAGGCTAGTAATACATGCTGCCCTAGTACCTGCGCTCGAACCAAAAAAAGAACCCAGCAAATGAGGCTGCATAATATACGCATTTCCATCATGTATCATGTAACCCACAGCTAGTACACCCTTGTAGGTGGCTTTACTAGGGTCGCACATTTACAGGCATATTTACAATATGTTTTCTTGTTAGTCTTATAACTCTCATCATAGGTAATTTGTTAATAAGCATGGAATAGATCTTATGTGTAAAGAGCAATTTAGCTCCAGATTTTTTCCTTGAACGTCCACTTCTTGTTGAGCAAGAAGTTTCCCACAGATGCCGCAGCAACTGCCAAGATCAGCGACGCAGGATATTCCATATCAAAGTTCTCGACTAGCGTATACACTAAAAGAAGCTGGATCAAGGCGCCAAGCGAGCTAAAGCCAATAAACATTCCAAATTGTATTCCAGTATCTTTCATGTTGAATTCCCTGTCTTCAAAAGTCCACAACTTGTTGAGGAAAAAGTTGGATGTCATCGAAATTAGTACGCCAATGATTGTAGAGTATAGATACCATATGTTTGGAGCCAGTGTATTAAAAAGTATAGAAGCACTGTAGTTGACAAGCAGCCCAGAAGCACCGACAGTATAGAACCTTGCTGCCTTTGATAGAAAGCGTACAGATGTGCGCCTTTCCTTTTGTCTCATCGACTTTCCGTAGCGATACAGGCGCATAACAGCTCTAAGGTAGTCAAACATTACCCCGATGTCAAGCTTGCTATTTCCTATGCTTCTGTTGGTGAACGTGTAGGGTACTTCTTTAACTCTGGCACCCTTTGTCTTGACTAAAATTTCAAGTAGCATTTTGTAGCCTATTGCGTCGAACTTGACTCCGTTGATGATGTCTCGTCTGAATGCAAAGAACCCTGATACTGGATCTTTTACTTCTACGCCAAGTCCATATTGTGCTATCTTTGTAGCGCCCTTGCTCACAAGTCTGCGTTTAAATGGCCAGCCGATTATGGATCCACCCTTTATGTATCGGGAAGCAACTACTATGTCGCAGCTTGAGTCTTGTAATGCTTCAATTATAGATGGAATTACCTGAGGAGGATGAGAAAAGTCACCGTCCATAACGACTACAAAATCGCCTGTGGCAGACTGCAGCCCTGAAACTATCGCAGAGCTGAGACCAAACTTGTCCTCTCGCTGAATAACCTCAACATGTAATTTCTTATTATTTTTATTGTTATTGGAAATAATGTTCTTTGCATGCAGGCTAGCAATCTCTGCTGTGCCGTCAGGTGAGTTGTCATCGACCACTATTATTTCTGCTGCGGCATATGGAGAAAGAATTTCAGCTATTGAGTCAAGCATCCTGACTATGTTTTGGGATTCATTGTAAGTTGGAACAACTATTGACAGTTTAGCCTTACTGGGCTTGACCATCTCCTCCTGCCTTGGCAGATCCACAAGCCTTTCTTTGTGTGCAGGGATATAAAATATTATTTGGTCAACTCCACTATCATAGCAAACTAAAGATCCAGTATAATGCACAAGGTAAAAGAGATACAAAAAATTAACTATTATACTAAATGGATCTGCATATACTAACTAACTACTAGTTCGAGTTTGCAAGCAAATGAATCTTCTCTATATTCTACTATACATCCACTCTAGTGACTGCTGTTAGTGCCATAGTCATGACTGCCACAATCCTCAACGCTACCCTTTTTCCATTGGACTTACTCATATTGGAATATCATCATCCCTATTTCTTGTCTGAAATTCCTTGTACAGTAATTGCAAAAGGCACTGGTCTTTTGCCTGATGGTTGCACAAGTACTACCTGAAATAAGGATTTTGCGCTGTCAACTACCTCAAGCTTCATCCTCATATGAGAATAGATTGATACGCTGCTGCCCAAGTATTCGCGTTGCTCCCAGGGAACGGCTGCTGCCTTTGCAACATTCCTGCCGGCTTGGTCTATCAGAGTTACTGGAGGCGCAGTTCTGACCATATTAGTGACCACAATAGCATAGCCTGAACTTATCGCCAAGAGAGCAAGCTCATGCAAATACTTCATCAATGCTCGGTGGCGTTCAGGTCGGGCGGCGTATTCTGTGGAGAAGAGAAATGTCAGGCTATCGACAATAACAAGTGTGGGTTGCACGTCTAAGATTTTTTTTATTGCATTCCTCTGGTCGATTGTTGTAAACGCTCTTAAGTAAGTAATTTTTTCTAGTGCTAATTGAGAATCAGAGATTTCCACTATCCGCTCAGGTCGGAATGCTCCAGTGGTATCAATAAATAAGGTGCTGTCGGAATCTTTTGCACAGTTTGCACAAAGAGTGAAGCATAGCTGAGACTTGCCAGAGCCGCTTTCACCGTATATATCGGTAATCATACCTGTATGGATTCCCCCTCCAAGTAGGGCGTCTATCGCCTTTGAACCTGTCGAGATGCTCGTCATCATTTTGTATATACAACTGGTAGTTATTTTATTGTATTATTACCTGCTTATGAATTTGTGTAGGCTCTGTTAACTTAAGGACTTTATTCTAATTTTCACATTCAAAACACTGAAAAAGTCAGGAATGCTGTCAGCATAGATCTTTTTGATTTATTATCATTCAGGCTTCAAAAAGTAGCATAAGCAATTTATGCTCATAATACCAACCAACCTAATCAAAAGCAATGAGCTACTACCTATTAAAGAAAAGAAAAGAAAACAGAAAATATAGCTTTAAAGTAAGGGAATTTCTCTTAAGTTAACAGAGCCTTTGTGTGCAAAGGAACCTTTTTATTCAAGCCATGATTTTTTCAACCGTAAAGTGATTAGCTAGATTGTCTTCTTCGGCCTCATCGCAACAGCAACCAAAGCGCCCTCTCTCTACACTGCAGCGAGCAATTAACCGTAAAGTTGCGGTTAGACTAAAAAGCGAAATAGAGTACAAGGGCAGGATGAATAATGTTGATTCTTATATGAACCTCATACTTACCGATGCCGAGGAGTTTAATGGCTCCGTTGCGCTTGCAAACTATGGCAAAGTTGTGATCAGGGGCAACAATGTCCTTTTCATCAAACTGGAAAAAGAATTCTAGTCATGATAAGGTACCAGAGAAGGTGGTGGCAGTTGGCAAATGGCAAAAAGATGGCTGTTCTCTTCTGAAAGCGTAACTGAGGGTCACCCCGACAAGGTGTGCGACCAGATATCAGACGCGGTTCTTGACGATTTTTTGCGGCAAGACCCTGATTCGCGGGTTGCCGTAGAGTCAATGATAACAGCCGGAATAGTGTTTGTCGCAGGCGAGGTGACGTCAAGAGGCAAAGTTGATGTGCAGAAGATCGTCCGTGACATTATCCGAACAATAGGGTATGACAGGCGAGAGTACGGTTTTGATTATAATTCATGTTCAGTTCTTGCATCACTTCATGAGCAGAGTCCCGACATTTCGATGGGTGTAAGTGCAAGCGCAGACAAGGAGCAAGGGGCCGGCGACCAGGGACTGATGTTTGGGTTTGCAACGAACGAAACACCAGAACTGATGCCTCTCCCGATCACAGTCGCGCATCAGCTGTCAATGACCCTTGCACGGGTAAGAAAGAAAAAAGAGCTTAGTTGGATACGCCCAGACGGAAAATCCCAAGTATCTGTTGTCTATGAAGAGGGAGTCCCAAAACGCATCGACTCTGTAGTCATTTCTACACAGCACTCTCCGGACATCAGCATGAGTCAGCTTCGGGAAGAAGTCATTAACAAGGTTATAAAACCAGTATGCGACAGCTGGATCGACGGCCAGACAAAGTTTCTTGTTAATCCAACCGGTAGGTTCGTGGTAGGCGGCCCGCCTAGCGATACTGGTCTTACTGGAAGAAAAATAATTGCAGATACATATGGCGGCATGGGGAGGCATGGAGGGGGCGCATTCTCTGGTAAGGATCCTTCAAAGGTAGACCGGTCAGCATGTTATATGGCAAGATATGTAGCTAAGAACATAGTAGCGGCAGGACTGGCAGAAAAGTGCGAAGTGCAAGTTGCATACGCAATAGGAGTGGCAGAACCGATCTCTATCATGGTTGAAACTTTTGGAACGGGCAAGATTCCTGAGGAACAGATAGAGGGCTTGGTCAGAAAGAACTTTGACATGAGGCCAGCAGGAATAATAAGGACGCTCGATCTCAAGCGTCCTATATACCAACAAACTGCAGCCTATGGCCACTTCGGAAGAAACCATCCAACCTTTACGTGGGAAAAGGCAGACACCCATCTCTTCTGAGCTTATGCCAAATTTACATTAGGGTTATGAGAAATTAACAATATTTGTAGCCATCTTTGTACTCTGGTCCTCTACCTGATCTGCAAGAAAGGAGCCTTTAGGATGCCCCTAGAATGGGAACAAATTACAGCAAAACATCTCTAAGTAATAAAATATTTCCAAGGAACATCATCCATATGCCTAACAATTTTTACAGAGTTAGGTAAGTCGGCCCAACGCAAAAAAAATAGAAGTTATTTATATTTTATCGAAAGTGTTCAAAGAGGTCTTGTGATTTCCAATAAAAGAAGAAAAATAGAAATAGCAATTGTTCTAATTCCAGTTAGTGTAATTTTAATCCCTGTGTATTGGGTAGTAGTAGCAGTGACTCAATTCTAAATGCTGTGAAGGGTATAATAACGGTTTCATGCAAAAATGAGCCCAACTTCCATATAAGCTTCCAGCAGTTATTATATATACGCTTATTTAAGCTACAGGTAGAAGAATTGAAAAGACTAATTAGTAGTTGCATGCTAGTACAAGGCAGGCAGGCAAAAATTCTATGAGCCAGAATAATAACATTGTATCACTGAAGGTTCTTGAAGCCTACACCCGAGATGTCGGCAGGGGTACAGCAAGAATTGACTACGATACTATGGGTTCTTTAGGAGTAAGCACAGGCGATATTGTAGAAATAAAGGGCAAACGAAGGACAGTTGTCAAATGCTTACCACTTTACCCCTCTGATGAGGGAAAAGGAATTGTTAGGCTAGATGGATTAGTAAGAAATAATGCAGGCATAGGCATAGGAGATGCCATAAACGCAAGGAAGGTCAAGGCTCTCCCAGCTGAGAAAGTGGTAATATCCCCACTGGAGGCAATACCTCCAATTGATGAGCGATATCTCGCAGATGCTCTAGAAAGTGTGCCCATGATCAAAGGTGATAATGTGATGGTTCCATATTTTGGTGGAAGGCTAACATTTCAGATAATAGGGATAACACCGCCCCCTGCTGTTGATACTGCTGCAATTGTTACCAACAAGACCACATTCACCATAACTGAAAAGGATGAGGCATTACGAGGGATGCCTCAGGTATCTTACGAGGATATAGGCGGCCTAAGAGATGAAATGCAAAAAGTCAGAGAAATGATAGAGTTGCCCCTAAGACACCCAGAAATATTTGAAAAACTTGGGATAGAAGCTCCAAAAGGTGTACTTCTTTTTGGTCCTCCAGGCACTGGCAAGACATTGTTAGCCAAGGCGGTTGCAAGTGAAAGCAACTCTCACTTTATCAGCATATCGGGACCTGAAATTATGAGCAAATTTTATGGAGAATCAGAGGCACGGTTGAGAGAGATATTCAAAGAGGCAAGAGAGAAAGCTCCAACCATCATTTTCATCGACGAGATCGATTCAATTGCTCCAAAAAGAGAAGAGGTGATGGGAGAAGTTGAGAGAAGAGTTGTTTCGCAAATGTTGTCACTTATGGATGGGCTTGAAGGCAGAGGCAAAGTCATTGTTATTGCTGCAACTAATAGGCAAAATGCACTTGACCCTGCTTTGAGAAGACCTGGGAGGTTTGACAGAGAAATCGAGATTAAAGTACCAGACAAAAATGGACGTTTAGAGATTCTTCAGATTCATAGCCGAAACATGCCCCTTCACACAGATGTAGATCAGAAGAAAATAGCCGCAGTTACACATGGTTTTGTTGGCGCAGATTTAGAATACCTCTGTAAAGAAGCAGCCATGAAGTGTCTTCGTAGATTGTTGCCAGACCTCAATCTAGAAGATGAGAAATTGGCGCCAGAAACACTCGACAAGCTGATCATAACGCAAAGTGATTTTAACCAAGCGATAAAGGATGTCATGCCTTCAGCCATGAGGGAGGTCTTTTTGGAATCTCCTGACGTGAAATGGGAAGATATTGGAGGGCTTGAAGGAGTAAAAAGAGAATTACAGGAAGCAGTAGAATGGCCACTCAGATACCCTGACCTATATGCAAAGATAGGTCACACGGTTCCAAAAGGCATCTTGCTGCATGGACCATCAGGTACAGGCAAGACTATGCTCGCAAAAGCTGTGGCAACAGAATCTGAAGCTAATTTCATATCGGTAAAGGGACCTGAACTTTTGAGCAAGTGGGTTGGCGAATCTGAGCGAGGAATTCGGGAGATCTTTAGGAGAGCAAGGCAGGCAGCTCCTTGTGTTGTCTTCTTTGACGAGATCGATTCAATTGCGATGGCAAGAGGAGGAGGAATGGGTGGCGAGATGGGTGGTGGCAGTATAGGAACAAATGATAGGGTAATATCGCAGATCCTGACTGAGCTAGATGGAATTAGCGAATTACACGGAGTCGTTGTGATTGCAGCTACCAACAGGCCAGATATGATTGATCCAGCCTTATTGAGGCCTGGGAGATTTGATAGAATAGTATTTGTACCACATCCTGACAAAAGAACAAGAAAGAAAATACTTGAAATTTATGCTACTGACAAGCCTATAGGGACAGGTGTCGATCTAGAGAAAATAGCAGACATAACAGATGGTTTTAGTGGAGCTGACGTCGCTGCCATAGTAAATACTGCTGTGTCCCTTGTACTACATGAATATCTAGCAAAGTACCCGACGCCGGAAGAAGCAGCAAAGCATGCATCAGAAGCACACGTGCTGATGCGTCACTTTGAAGAGGGTGTAAAGAAGATAAGGACTCAAAGAGAGAGGAAGCCTGAAGAAACTAGAGCGCTGTCATATTATCGGTAGTGAGGGAAAGGAAAGCAGAAGGAGCATTCTTCTCTTTCTCCCTCTCCTACGCAATAACTTTGTAATAATATTATAGTATACATATTGTTCTATTTTATTTTGTATATTTGGTATATTCTAAGGATGATCATCAATAATTCCTTGAATCCTCACAGGCTAGAAGAGGAAAAATTGTTCGCTGAGCTGAGCTCTTTTATAGGTTTCACGTTGCGATCAAAAAGCTATTGTTCTGCTTCTATTATATACATTACAGTCATCTCGACAAAAAAAGACAAATCCTGTGCTTTCCGGGCACAGGCATACATGCATGCGTGCATTCGTTCCAGAGACCAGAGTGTTTGTTTTTCTATTTATTCATTCTGAGCACATCTACTTGGCCACTGTGTAGCCATTCCTTCAACTCATCATGTGTTGGCTTGGCGTCGTGCTTGCCTGACAAATGAAGATGCAGAAGAACATAGTTAACTTGGTTGAGTAGGGGCTTGTTTGACTCATCACCTTTGCGAGCCTTTTGCTTCAATTCGGCTGGTACGGTGTTCCACCATTCTTCAAACTTGCGTGCCATATATCTCATGTACAACGATCATGCATGTACTTTAATCTTTCACTTTTGTTCCGCTTCTCAACCAGCGTGTAGTATTGTTTTGTCCTACAGTGCAAGCCATGGTAGGACGCTCTATTCATGATCAGCTACATATTTTATGAGATGTCGAGCATAGTATCTCTGCAGTCGATAGCAAATGAGCATGAGAGGTGAGGAGGAACAAGAGGAAGAGGAAGAACTACGACAGGTCATCACTATTCGATATAAGAATAATTTGCCCCTTGTCACGATAGGAATCATAGATGCAGGCAGCAATAAGAAAATTGTTGTTGATGCGCACTTGGATTTTGCATCATCAAAAACCATTATTCCTACATTTATTGCAAATGAGATGAACCTTTCATTCGCAGGAAGCGACGAGACGGCTACCGGAGCGGGAATAATACATATCCCCTACTATGAAGTATCAATTGAGATTTTTGGTAAATTATATGACAATATGCATGTAGGATGCCTCGATTTACCACCTCAAACGCCGGCAAAGGCACTAGTGGGTAGAGATATCCTTGACAATTACAAGGTATGCCTTGATGGAATAAGAAGGGAGATCAGAGTTTGCTGAAGAATATAGTTGTTATAGCAGTTACAACACTTTTCTTGACTATTAATGACTAGGACTAACGACTGACTAATCTATTCCGATTGAATGGATAAGTATGTGAAATAGAGTGCAAAATTCAAAAGAAGATATCGAACTGTTTTAGGTTACCATTTTCCGCACACATACTGTTGTAGGTATATGTATATGCATGGGATAGATTATGTGGGCGTGCGCAGCCTAAAGGGGAGAGGATTTAAGCGAAACGATCTTCGACAGAATGGAACAAAATCACATGTTGTCCCTGCTAAAAAGCATAATTGACTTATTCAACAAGATAAATGCCAAAAATAGATTAGGGGTTATTGCGCGCTTGCAATTGGTCACATTTGTTCCCAATTATTATGTACCCTTTATTCTGTATTTGGACTTGGCTAAATCATACAAATGCAAGTCACATACACGATCTGGTTACAGATACTGCTGCCATTTTTTTGGCAAGATTGAGACGAACGATAATATTTAATAACCATCTGTGAGCCATCACTTTTGTGAAAAGTGTCAGTAACTGAGGCTATTGATTACAGAAGAAGAAGAAGGCACAGCATCAACTAGATAGAGAAGAGAACATGAAGAAGAAGTTATAATCTCTTAGCAGATCAAGGATTCAAAAAAGAGGGAGTATTATAGAGATATCGATTCCACAATTAGTATTGAACTACCTAAAGGCATACTCGGTGCATAATCATACATGCATCCGGAGTGGCCTCATAGGCTATCCATAGCCAATAGTTCTGACCATCTATCTGGAGCAAGGTTTCATCAACAAATATCTGTTCTTAACTGCACATTTGTTTATCCTTCCTTAATCTATCTGCTAGACCCAAATATTTCTGAACCCATTTCCATATAGCTACATGTGACCTTTGCATAATAGATGCCAGACATCTGGCTGCTAACATGAAGTTCCTAGAACTGAAATAAGGGTATATGCCATATCTAACTATATAGCTGGGTATTGTGTTCTAATTCTTCTTCTATTGATGTGACAATGAAAATCGAGGACATACCTAGCTATGTAACTTGCCTCAAGTTAACGCCGCCCTAGTAACGACATAATGTTTAAGAGGCTGAGACATAATCCTTTTTATGGTATTACTGTGGGAATCGCGTGAAATCGCTATATGGGCTGGCAAAACTCGAAAATACTATTACGCGACAAGACACCGACCAAGAGGTGCTGTTCACTTAGCACCTAAAATTATATCTGGTGCAGGATATAAAGACAATTTGAGTCTTAAAGTAACAAAGGGTGGAACTAAAAAACAACCTGATGGTTACAAATATTGGGCAGATATAAAGAATACAAGCGCATCTGATATTGTATTTAAATTACAAGTTTTTCAAAGGGGAAATACGGTTACTAGGATGGCTCTCATCCTATAAGGTCTGGCACGATAAGGAGGAGTAAAGGTAAACCGATAAGGGGTAAAGACAAATGGAAAGGTACCAAACTGGAGGGACACGATCCTTCAACTTGGTTTGATCCAGGTAAAGCAGGAGAATAAACAACAACAGATCATGGACTTGATTGAAGTTACCAGGGCGATGGCTCCAGAGCATGTTAAAAATATGCTGGCAGAAAAGAAAATGATTGTTAATGAAATAAATAATGAGATTCCGGCTAGCACAGCACAAATAAAGCGATTGACACCATAGATTCCAGGTGAAGCTAATGCAGACACCTTTAAGGATCTGCCCGGAACTCATCCGGAAACTAATTTGATTCATCACTCCAGTCAATTTCACCGATCAGCTTTTAGCTTGCCATAAACACAGTCAAATTATACGTAGTTCCATGAGCTGACAGACCGACAATGGGATCACATTAAATTATTACCCGCACGTACAGCTCGTACCTGTATGCCAAGAGCAGCAAAAGATAACAGAAGAATGACAATGACAGTATCTTGTACGTGTTATTGTCAGGTTGTAGGTAGACGATGGACAAATATATGCCTGACAAGTATGGCTCCTTCTCAAGACAGTCTCTGGGAGGGGCTTAAGAAATAATGGTGTGAAAAGGAAGTGTCTGAAAGAATATAATCATGGATTCGTTGGTATCATGCGGCTATGCTTCAGGCTTGGCAAAAAGGTAGATGGTCTAGCTGTAGACAGCAGCAGCATTACAGTTTCTGCCAAGAAAGTAGGCATCAGGAGATAGAGGCTACGACGGTCACCACAACAAGAACGCTAAAGGAAGCAAAATACATGGTGTAGTAACAATATTCGGCTAATTACCAGTCTCAATAAACCTAGACCCGGCGACGAAGCATGAATTCAGAGTAAGGTTCTTCTCTCTCGTAAAGGACATCAGAATTAAAAGTATCAGAAGACCCAGCAGGAGCAGACCAAAGCAGGTTTTTACGCTGACACCAAAAGCACCATACACCATTGGTCATCATGTACCTTGCAAGTGGAGGGTAATAGCAGCTCAAATCATGGAATGAGTAAACAGAAGTAGAAGAACAAGAAGAGAAGACCTGGCTAACTACATGTCTCTTTGACTATCTAACGTGCACCAAAGCTAGAAGTAGTAGTGTCAAGAGATTCTTCTTAAGTTGGTTGAATAAGAGTTTCTTGAGAACGATTGGTAGCAGGTATGATAGACTGGCCTCAATATATCTTGGCTTTGCGCAGCTGGCATGTGCTATCATTTTGATGAGAAAAGTTTCCAGATGACTTCGCAATTCAATAGCTTATGATAGTGCCCCCTTCAACGAATAAAAAACTTTCTCTCTAGGACATCATCTGCTGTTTTCTGGTCGCCTGACTCTGACTCCTTTTTTCTCTTGCTCACTCATTTGCGACCCTTTTAAGCAAAACACATCCTAAAAAGATGTTGCAAATGGGAAATATTCGCCTCAGGGGTATTAAAGGCAACATTTTTTCATACTCTAGATGAAGAAATCACATTTCCAAGAAAGATTATGGAAGAATCAAGGGTCGTGACTTGGCCTGCAACGACCATGCACCTTCTTGTTGACACAGTCTAATCTTCAATGTAAGCCTTAACTTCATAATCGTCTGATGTTAAGTCGTCAAAGCCATACTCGCCATTTCTATTTGTGACGCCAGCAATGTATATGAGTGACAGGGCTCAGCGGTAATGAATGCAGATACATTATCGATCGGCCTGCCATCCCATAAAGCTTGCCCTTTTATGGTTTCCTTCGATCCTCCTGGTGAACACGTGTCCCCATTTTCCAGCAGTCTGATGATGATGATGATAACCCACATACAAGTTCCTTTAGTCAAATTTGACTACTGCTAAGCAAAGGGAGGTTATCGCTTTCTAATGTAGAAGTACTTCACGTAGATGTAACTCCTTATCTCCACTTGATTGTACTTATAATATTGGTACTTTAGTTCGCTAGTGAGTCACATCTATCAGAAGTCCCACTTTACATTGACACCTATCCTTAATTGTTAGTAGTCCTCATTATTCTTCTTTTTTCCTATTTTCTGCCTTCAACTCTCTGAGTATCCTCTGTAGTGCTTCGTGTGCCTCGTCGGTATGGTCTGGGCACACATTAACAGACAGTTTCAGTTTAGCATCATTAACTTCTCCCTCCTCATCGCCGCCAACTTGAAGGCAATAAGCACACAATTTACCTACAGGTTCGTCACCAATCAATCCTTCTATTTCAGGATCTGGTTGAGGCACCTCTGAAACTGCTGGTTCTTCTTCTCCAGGTTCAATTTTAAGTTCTGATGGGACCATTGGTTCTGCCTTTACACCGGCAAACCCTTTCGCAATTCTTGAATCTATCTTTGCTTTTGAACCTATAACCTCATTGTCGGCAAACTCATTTCCTTCTGGTTTAGCGCCGCCTCCAAAATTTATTAGTGTTGATTCTACCTTATTTGCTATCATTTTGTTGTTCTTAAACTTCACTCCATCAGGTTTGTATTTTCGTTTACTCTCCTTGTCTCTTCCCCATTGAACACAGACCTTACAGTCCTCGAAAGTATTGCCCTCTATCAGGTTATCTCGGACCTGGGTGTAATTAGCATGTCCCTCGCCTGTACCCGGCTCGTCCTTCTTATTCCCAATTGATATAATAAGCGGTGGGAATTTTCTGCTCTCGTTGTTTTTGAAATGGTTCCGCAAAATCTTGTTGTCTTTACCACTAACTCTGATTCCGCCCTCTCCCTCAAACTGACAATCCTGAATTGTATTTGAGTGCCCATGTCTTATTGTTATCGAACTCCTACAATTTTCATGCTTACATTTTTCTATCACATTCTCGCAGCTCTTGATGGAGATGCTTTCCACGTCAGCCCTGAGACCATTAAAGTGGCAATTTCTGACCATGGTCCTGAAAGACCGGTGGCTAAACTCGCTATTACCTAGACGCAAAGGTTCACCTCCATTATCTTTGTCATATGTTAAATCATACCATTTGCAACCCTCGATCAGATTGTCCTTAGTCTTGGCTCCCGTTACGTTGAGTGCTACGCCTTTGGTGGATTTGCCATGAAACTCACAGTTTATAACTTTGCATCCTATGCAATCTGTAAGATAGAGCTGTTTTTTCTTATTTTCGTTACTTGTAAAATGACAATTTTCTATCGTACAGTTTTCACAGTTTACCACCTTGACTGGTTCCTTGAATGTCTCATTTTTCAAAATAGTTTTATTCTTTTCATTCTTGATCGTTT